>JANQRO010000280.1 GCA_028284525.1 Myxococcota bacterium
GTGCCAGAAGTCGCGGCCGCCGATCGAGAAGATCGCCCTGGCGCCCGACGCGCGCGAGCAGGCCTTTCTCAAGGATTTCCCGTCGGCGCCCCGGCGACGGATCGTCTCGAGCACCGACGGGAAATCCTTGAGAAAGGCCTGCTCGCGCGCGTCGAGCGCCAGGGCGATCTTCTCGATCGGCGGCCGCGACTTCTGGCACAGCGCGACGAAGGGCTCGACCAGCTGGGGCGGGATGTTGTCCACGCTGTAGAAGCCCAGGTCTTCGAGGGCCCCCATCGCGGTGGTGCGCCCGCTCCCCGACAGTCCGCCCACGAAGATGATGTGGGGTGCGCGCCCGCTCTCCACGCCCTAGCCCCCTCCCCGGGCCCCGTCCCGGAGTCGGCGGTCCAAACGCTCCGCCGCCGTGCTCCCCTCGCTGCGCGCCTGGGTGTCCCGCACCGCCAGCTCGACCAGGGTCGCGAGGCTGCCCGCGGGCCGAGCGGGCAGACGAAACGAGGGTAGCGGGACCTCGTGCAAGGTCTCTCGGGGGCGGTCGAGCCCGACGCGCTCGACATCCTCGGCGCCGGGACGCCAGGTCTCCAGGTGGCAGATCAGGGCGATGGCGCTCTCGTCGCACACCGCGCTGGTGCCGAAGAGCTCGAGGACCGAGACGACACCGATCCCGCGGATCTCGAGGTGGTGGCGGATCATCTCGGGCGCCCAGCCGAAGAGCGCTTCGCCACGCCGCTCCATCTCCACCACGTCGTCGGCCACCAGGGCGTGGCCCCGGCGCACCAGCTCGAGGGCGCACTCGCTCTTGCCGATCCCGCTCGACCCGCGCAGCAACGTCCCGAGACCGTAGACCTGTACCAGGGCGCCGTGGACACGAGAGGCCACGGGCTAGAACTTGGCGTCCTGCTCCTCGATCACACCCAAGACGTCTTCGCGGCTTTCGGCGTCGAGGAGACGCGTGCGGAACTCGCCATCGCGAAAGAAGCGCGAGATCCGCGCCAAGGCCTTCAGGTGTTGGCCACCCGAATTCTCCGGCACCACGAGCAGAAAGAAGAGCTGGGTCGGCTGCCCGTCGATCGATGCGAAGTCGACCCCGGCGCGGCTACGGGCGAACGAGGCCAGCAGCCGAGAGAGACCCGGGAGCTTGCCGTGGGGGATCGCCACCGACTCGCCGATCCCGGTGCTCTGGAGGTCCTCGCGCTCCATCAGCACCGTGTGGAGCTGGTCTTCACCGATGCCCGGCTCGGCCTTCGCCAGCGCCGCGGCCATCTCGGCGAGGATCTCCCGCTTCGAGCCCCCTGCGAGATCCAAGATCATCGCGTCGGGCACCAGGATCTCGGAGATGTTCATGGCCCCCGGGACCCTAGCCGACCTGGCGGCGCTTCGTCGAGGAGAGGATGTTCATGGCCTCGCGGTACTTTGTCACCGTGCGGCGGGCGATGTCGATGTTGGCGTTGCGCAGCATCTCCGCGATGCGCTGGTCCGAGAGCGGACGCCGCGGGTCCTCGGCGCCGATGATCCGGCGGATCTTCTCCTTCACGCTCTCGCTCGCGATCGCTTCGCCCTCGACGCGGTTGATGCTCGAGTTGAAGAAGTATTTGAGCTCGAAGATGCCCTGCGGTGTGTGGGCGTACTTGTTGGTCGTGACCCGGCTCACCGTCGACTCGTGCATCCCGATGTCTTCGGCGACGTCGCGGAGGTTGAGCGGGCGCAGCGCCTGGATCCCGCGGTCGAAGAACTCGCGCTGGAACTTGATGATGCTCTGCATCACCTTGTAGATCGTGCGCTGGCGTTGGTGGATCGACTTGATCAGCCACAACGCCGACCGCACCTTGTCCTGGACGTAATCCTTCGTGTCCTTGCCGACGCCGTCCCCGCCCTTTGCGAGCACGTCGCGGTAGAGCTGGTTGATCCGAAGCCGCGGCATGCCGTCTTCGTTGAGCACGACGTGGTAGTCGTCGCCGATCTTGTGGACGTAGATGTCGGGGACGATATAGACGGGCTCTTCGCCGCCGAAGGGTCGCCCGGGTCGCGGCTCGAGGGTGCCGATGTAGGTGGCCGCCTCGGCGACCTCTTCGATCTCGACACCGAGCTGACGGGCGATCCCGCGAAAGTCGCGTTTCTGGAGCGCGTCGAGATGCTCGTCGATCAGCGGCGCGACGAGCATCGGCGCGTCGCGCCGGGTGCGCAGCTGGAGCAGCAGGCACTCGCGCAGGTCGCGGGCGGCGACGCCGGGCGGGTCGAAGCGTTGAAGCGTCTCGAGGGTGCCCTCGACGGCTTCCAACGGAACACCGGCACGCCGGGCGATCTCCCCCAGGTCCGCGCGCAGGTAGCCGTCGTCGTCGAGGTTGCCGATCAGCCAGCTCGCCGCCTCGCGCTCGCGCTCATTGAGCTCGGACATCTGCACCTGCCACTGGAGGTGCTCGGTGAGCGTCTCGCGCCGGGTCAGCGAGGCCTCGAACGAGGGGCGGTCGTCGCTCTCGCGGTTGCCCCCGTGGAGCCCGGTCTGCGGGTACGCCTCGGCGTAGCTCTGCCAATCGATGTCGGCGATCTTCTCGGCGTCACTCGCCTCGCGGTTCTCGGGCACCTCGCCCGTCGCGTCGGCCAGCGATTTCTCGACCTGCTCGGCCTCGGCCTCGAGCTCCTGGGGGAGCGTCTCCTCGCTCTCCTGGGTCTCCTCCAGGAGCGGGTTCTCCTGAAGCTCCTGCTGCACGACGTCGGCCAGCTCGAGACGCGAGAGCTGCAGGAGCTTGATCGCCTGCTGCAGCTGCGGGGTCATGACCAGCTGCTGGCTGAGACGGAGCTGTTGTTTGATCTCGAGGGCCATGGTGTCTAGTCGAGCTGGAAGTTCTCGCCCAGGTAGGTCTCGCGTACCGCGGGGTCGGCGGCGATCTCGGCCGGCTCGCCTTCGCGGAAGATCTGGCCTTCCTGGATGATGTAGGCGCGGTCGCAGATCGAGAGCGTCTCGCGGACGTTGTGGTCCGTCACCACGATCCCGATCCCGCGATCGCGGAGCTGGGCGACGATCTTCTGGATGTCGGCGATCGCGATCGGATCGATCCCCGCGAAGGGCTCGTCGAGGAGCATGAAGCGCGGGTCGAGCACCAGGGCCCGCGTGATCTCCACCCGACGACGCTCTCCCCCGGACAAGGCATCCCCCCTCAAATGGGCCTTTTCGGTCAGACCGAGCTCCTGCAAAAGCTCTCCCAAACGCGCGCGCCGCTGGGCGGCTTTGGGCTCCACGGTCTCGAGGATCGCGTTCACGTTGTCGGCGATGGAAAGCCGGCGAAACACCGAGGGTTCCTGGGGCAGATACGTGATCCCGAGCCGCGCTCGGCGGTACATGGGCTGATCGGTGATCTCTTGCTCCCCGAGGAAGACCTGCCCCTGGGTCGGACGGATCCCGCCGACGATCATGTTGAAGGTCGTGGTCTTGCCGGCACCGTTGGGTCCGAGCAGGCCGACCACCTCCCCGGGCTCGACCGCCAGGTCGATCCCCTGGACCACCTCGCGGTCGCCGTAGCGCTTGCGCAGCCCGCTCGCGACGAGGCGGGTCTCGCTCACTGGGCCGCTCCCAGGTTGAGGAAGGCGCCGCCGCGGACCTTCACGACGTCCTGATCGAAGAGGATCTCGATCTCGCGGCCGCGCACCCGATCGCCGCCCTCGCGGAGCTCGGCGGCCTCGGCCCCCCCCACACAGAGGAGTCGATCTTCGGCTTGGAAGAAGACGGCCTCTTCGCAGCGCATCTGACGGTCGTCGTCGGGGCCACCGCGGTCCTCGTCCATCCGCACGTTGCCGGTCGCGACGTAGCGGGCCGGCCCGTCGGCCTCGGCCGGATAGATCGCTTCGAGACGATCGGAGCGCAGGGTCATGGCGCCCTGGATGGCGTGCACGT
>JANQRO010000302.1 GCA_028284525.1 Myxococcota bacterium
ACGTGCCCGCCACCGTCGACGCCGCCGATCCCGGCGCGCTCTGGGGCTACGGCGCCTATCAGGCCGTGGCCCGGCTCGCTCCCGGCGCGACCCCGGAGCAGGCGCTCGCCGAACTGCGGTCCCATGAAGAAGAGGTCCGTCTCGCCAACCCCTTGTGGACGCCCAACGCCGGCATGTGGGACGAGGCGCAGGTCGTCTCGCTCCAGGCGGCGCGGGGGCAGTGGGTGCGGGGTCCGCTGCTGATCCTGCTGGGTGCCGTGGGGGTGGTGCTGCTGGTCGTGTGCGCGAATGTCGCCAACCTCCTCCTCTCGCGCGGACTCGCCCGGAGCCGCGACCTCGCGGTGCGCTCCGCGTTGGGGGCGGGACGCGGTCGTCTCGCCGCCGAGCAGCTGCTCGAGGCCGGGGTCCTGGCCGTGGCCGGTTCGGCGGTGGGACTGCTCCTCGCCTCGGTGGGCATCTCGGCGTTGCGTCCCCTGCTGCCGCCCGAGCTGCCGGGGGTCGAGCAGATCGGACTCGACGCCCGCGCGATCGGGGTCACGGCGGGGCTCGCCCTCGTGACCGCCATGCTAGCCGGTGCGCTGCCCGCCCTTCGGTCCGCACGCCGGGCGCCGGCCTCGAGTCTGCGCGAGTCCGGGCGATCGGGCAGCGCGGGGCGGGGGCGGCGTCGCACCACCCGCGGTCTCGTGGCCGCGCAGATGGCCGCCGCGGTCGTGCTCGTCGTCTCGGCGGGACTGCTGGCCCGCAGCCTCGCGGCCCTCAACCGGGTGGATCCCGGCTTCGACGTCGAAGGTCGCGTCACCGCCCGCGTGCACCTGGCGCCGGGGCTTCCGGGCGACGCCGAGGCGCGCGCAATCGTGATGGAGGAGCTGCAGCAGGCGCTGGCCGCGGATCCCGCGCTGGGATCGGTGGCGTTGGCCTCGACGATTCCCTTCGGATCCGAGGACGAGTTCGTCGCCACCTTCATCGAGGGTGTGACCGACGACCCCAACAGCCTTCCCGTCGCCCGGCACCACCGCGTCTCGCCCGAGTTCTTCGATGTGACGGGGATCGAGCTGGTGCGGGGGCGCGGCTTCACGAGCGCCGACCGCGTCGGGACGCCGCTCGTGGCCGTGATCGACGAGGCCTTCGCCGACACCCACTACGGCGGCGAGGATCCGATCGGGCGCATCGTGCGCTATCCGTGGCGGGGCGCCCCCGACATGGAGATCATCGGCGTGGCGAGCTCGACGCGGCACGGCGATCTGTCGGGCGAGCGCGACCCCACCTACTACACGCCCATGGCTCAGATGGGCTTCGGTCTGCTGCAGCACGCGGTGGTGGTGGCCGATGTCGGGGCGGGTGATGGGGCGGGCCCGGCCGTTCGGGGGCAGGCCGGTCGGGCGCCGGCTGGTCGGGGGCCGGTCGCGACGGCCGCCGAGACCAGTGCGGCCCTGGGCGCGGTGATGCGGCGGGTGCGCGACCTCGACTCGCGCATGGCCGTGAGCGAGCTGCTCACCTACGAAGACCGCCTGGCGGCCTCGCTCGTGGGGACGCGTCTCATGGCGCTGCTCCTCCTGCTCTTCGCGGGCACGGCGCTGGTGCTCGGCTGCGTCGGCGTCTACGGCGTCGCCGCCTTTTCGGTGCGCGAGCGCCTGCGCGAGATCGGGGTGCGCATGGCCATGGGTGCATCGGCCGACGGGATTCGCCGAGACGTGCTGCGCGAGGGGCTGATGATGGCGCTCCCCGGGGGTGCCCTGGGACTCCTGATCGCGGCCTTCGCCACCCGCGCTCTCGAGGGACTGCTCTTCGGCGTGGCGCGCTTCGACGCCGTCACCTTCGTGGCCGTACCGCTGGTGCTCGCGGTGGCGGCGCTGCTGGCGGTCTACGTGCCGGCCATGCGGGCCACGCGGGTGGATCCGGCCATCGTGCTGCGCGGGGAGGGGTAGGGGGGCGGCCAACGCCCGATTCCGCCATGGTCGCGCGCCGCGGGTTGGGGGACCTTGTCGTCGTGCGATAGCCGACTCACGACGGAGCATGGCCACCATGAAGATCTCCCTGGGTGAAGACCTCGAGGCATTCGCGACGGGCGAGCGCGTCCGCGCCCGTGGGTTTGCGAGCGCCAGCGAGTACGTGCGCCATCTGATCCGGACGGACCGCGAGCTCGACCGCATGCGAAAGGTCGTGAGGGATGGCCTGGATTCCGGCCCGTCGGCTCCCTTCCCGAGGGACTACTTCGGGAAGCTGCGGGGCCGTTTCCCCAAGGCGTGAGCGGCCGCGGGCTCGGAGGACGAGCAACAGCCACCCGAAGCGGTGGCTCCCGTCCGGACGACATCGCGCTCGCGCCCCCGTGCACCTTCGCGCCGATTCACATGGCCGCCACCCCGATGTCGGCCGGCTGGTCGGCGGCATCACCGGAGCGGCCCGGTCAGGCGATCGACGATGTCGAGCGGGAGATGACGGCGTACGGGGTGGGAGAGGGGATCACGGTGCCCTTCTGGTCGTTCATGGCGCCGGTGCGGTAGGGCGAGACAGTCTTGTTAGGTACAGGGCGTGTGTATACGATGTGTACATACATGCCCAGGAGATGTGTATGGCCCCCGAAGAGCACCTTCCCGTGAAGCCCGTCGTGCTGGAGATCCTCGTCGCGCTCGGCGCCGGCGCTTTGCACGGCTACGCGATCCTCAACACCGTGCGCGAGCGTTCGCATGGGGCGCTGAAGCTCGAGACGGGTCCCCTGTACCGGCACCTGAAGCGACTCCTCGACGCGGGCCTCGTCGAAGAGGCTCCCGAACCCGACGACGTCGACGCCTCCGATCAACGCCGCCGATACTACCGTTTGACCCGGCTGGGCCTGCAGGTGGTGCGGCTCGAGACCGAGCGGCTGGCGGGGGTGCTGGCCCGCGCGTCGCGTCTCGGGATGAAGGAGGTGTGAGCGATGCCCGGCCCGCGGCTCCCCCGGCTTCATCGAATGCTCTTGTGGCTCCTGCCTCCGACCTTCCGCGCCCGATTCGCGCCCGACATGCGCGAGACGCTGCGGCTGGACCGCGAGGCCGCGACGCGCGAGGGGACCGAGGGCCGTTGGTACGTCCGTTCGGCCCTCGGGCTGGCGCGCACCGCCGTGGGGGAATGGGGATCGCGTGGCAGGTCGCGCGCCTCCTCGCCCGGCATCGTCTTGCGCGACGTGGAGACCGACCTCCGAGTGGCGACCCGCGCGCTCCGTCGCGATCCGGCGTTCACCCTCACGGCCGTGCTCGCCCTCGGGATCGGCATCGGGCTGACGACGGCGGCCTTGTCGATCGTCTGGGGAACGCTCCTGCGTGGGCTTCCCTTCGACGACGCCCACGAACTCGTGCACTTCGAGCGAGCCAACGACGAGCGCGACAACCTGACCGTGGTGCCGCACGACCTCGTGGAGTGGCGCAGCACGAACCGCACCTTCGAGGGCCTCGCCGCCTACACGGAGGCGATCATGAGCATGGAGCGCGCCGACGGCTACGCCGAGCGGGTCTACGGATCGCGGATCGAATCGCGGGCCTTCGCCTTGCTCGGTGTCCAGCCGGCTCGCGGGCGCCTCCTCACCGAGATCGACGACGTGCCGGGGGGAGCCCCCGTCGTGCTCATCAGCGACGCCCTCCACCGTCGCCGGTTCGGATCCGATCCCGAGGTAGTGGGACGCGAGCTGCGATTGAACGACGTGCCACACACGGTTGTCGGGGTGATGCCGCCTGGTTTCGCGTTCCCGCTGTCGGAGGAGTACTGGATTCCGCTCCGCCTCGACCTCGCCGACTATGTGCGGGGCGAGGGGCGCCTCGACGTCTTCGGGCGGATGCGCCCCGGGGTGGACCTCGACGAGGCCAGGGCCGACTTCGACCGGGTCTCACGGGCGTTGGCCGAACGTTGGCCGGGAACCAACGCGGGCATCCGCGCGGTCCTGCGCGCCTACACCGACGAGTACGTCGACGAGGAGTTCGGGGCACTGATCCGGGCGCTCCTCGTGGCCGCCGTACTCGTGCTGCTGCTGGCGTCGCTCAACGTGGCCAATCTGATGATGGCGCGGGGCACGCGGCAGGTGCGGGAGCTGGCCGTACGTGTTTCGCTCGGCGCCGCGCGGGGCCGGGTCGTGCGCCACCTCGCGGCCGAGGCGGCGGTGATCGGTCTCGCGGCGGGTGCCGTGGGGCTTGCCCTCGCGTGGGTCGGGGTGCGCTGGTTCGCGGGCACCGGCACCCGTCCGGGCACCTTCGAGCTGGCCCACGGAGGCAGCGTACCCTTCTGGTGGGACGTGACGCTCGATCCGGTCGCGTTGTCGATGGTGCTCTTCGTCACCCTGGGCACGGTCGCGCTCGCGACCTCGGTGCCGGCGCTCCGAGCGCTCCGCACGGATCCCAACCTCCTACTTCGGGCCGAGACACGGGGGGGGAGTGCGTCCACGTCCCTCCTCGCGCGCGCGGTCGTCGTGGCCGAAATCGCGATCGCCGGCGGAGTGCTCACCGTGTCGGGGCTCATGGCGAAGAGTGTGCTTCGGTTGGCGGATGTCGGTGGGGGCATCGACACCGATGGCGTGGTACTTGCGTCGCTCGCCCTTCCCGACGCCCGCCTCGGCGGCGACGAATCGGCCTTCCCGACGCTGGAGTCGCGCCTTCGCTTCTGGGACTCCGTGCGTTCGGAACTGGAGCGGAGCACCGGCGTGCGTGCGGCGGCGGTGACGACGGCGATCCCGTTTCTGCCCGCCCGGCACGATCTCGTTCGAGTCCCCGGGGCCGAAACCACCCCCGGCGAGCCCGACGACGTGGCGACGGCGCTGGTGGATCCCGGCTACTTTCCACTCCTTGGCGTCGATCCGGACGAGGGACGCCTCTTCGACGCGCGCGACACCCGTGCGGCCGAACCCGTCGTGGTCGTCAATCGCAGCTTCGTGGAGCGGTGGATGCCCGGCGGCGCCGTCGGCCGCAGCATCGATGTGCCGGGCCCCGACGGCACTCTCACCCCGGCTCGTGTCGTGGGAGTGGTGCCCGATCTGTGGATGGATGGGATCGGCGACGTCGAGCCCGAGGGGGTGTACCGTCCCGTCTCGCAGGGCGCGTCGACGAACCGCCAGGGGATCTTCGACCGCCGCGAGCTCCGCTACGGCCGGGTGATGGTGAAGACGTCGGGGAAGGGCATCTCGGCGGGCGCGTCCGGAGTAGCTGGCGCGTCGGGTCAATCGGGCGCTGCCGCGATCCGGCGCGTGGTCGATCGGCTCGGGCCGGGCCTGCCCGTGTACGGCTTCAGCACCCTCGAGGGGACACTCACCCGCGTGGGGGGACAGTACCGACTCTACGGCACGACCTACATGGTGTTTGGAGGGGTGGCCCTGATCATGGTGGTAGTTGGGCTGTACGGTCTCGTGGCCTACACCGTCGGCCAGAGGGAGCGCGAGATCGGCATTCGGATGGCGCTCGGCGCCGGGTCGGCGGGCGTGGTCGCGCTGATCCTGCGCCGCTCGCTGACGCTCGTGGGGCTGGGGGTGGCCGGCGGCCTCGTCGTCGCCCTCTGGCTCCGAGGGGCGATCCAACTCGTGCTGTACGGCGTCGACCCCGCAGATGCCACGGTCCTGGGCGTCGTGTTCGGCCTGTTGCTCGTGGCGACGACCGTGGCGTCGGCGATCCCGGCGCTGAAGGCGAGCCGGATCGACCCGAGAGACGCCATGCGGTCGGAGGTGTAGTCCGTGGGACTCCCGGCGCGACCCCAAGCCATGAACCGGGGTAGCGAGGGTCATGTCTCGTATACGGTTCCCATGGGCCGGTGTCGACGTCGCGGCTGCCGTCGGGATCGTGACGGCGCCGGTGGTCGTGGGCGTCACGGTCGTTGCGGCTGCGACGGTCGTCTTGGCGACCGTGCTGCTCGCCCCGGGCTTCGTCGGCGGAGCCGAGGGTCGCGCCGTTGGACCGGGCGCCGAGGCGTCCGGCGCGCGCGCGGCCACGCCCCCTCACGACGCCGGCCTCGCTGCCACTCCGTTCACACCGCCCGCCAGCTACGCGCGGCTGTGGGACGAGGTGCAGGCCTGCTCGGGGCGGACGGGCGAGATGGACCGGGTGACGTGGCACAGGGTGGCCGGGTTCGCTGGTCGTCCAAGGCGCTTGGCGCAGTGGGAGCCGGGACGCACGATCACGATCCGCGACGACATCGTGGTCGCGCTCCCGATCGTGGCCCACGAGATGCTCCACGACCTCCTCGATGGGGACGCCGAGCACCAGGATCCCGCCTGGCGCGAATGTGCGCTGCCGGTGGCGGGCGCCGGGGCGGAGGCGTGGCGGAGCAGGGTCGGCGGCGTGACGGAGTAGGGACGGGCGCGCAGGCCTCCCCCTTTAGGACCCCGGCAGCCGGTCCCGAATCTGCGCCGCGAAGGCGGGCCAGCCTTCGAGCAGTCCCGCGTCGCCGTGTTCGTAGTCCTCGAACGCGAAGCCGGGCGCCATCGTGGTCCCGAGAAGCGCCCACTGGCCGCCGGCCTCGAGACGACTCCCCTGCCAGGTGCCGCCCACGACCACGTGCTGCAGCGTCATGGTGCGTAGGTCGGGGCCCAGCCGAGTGAGCCGTCCCCCGCCGCCGGGCAGCAGTTCCAGCATCTCGACGGGGTCCCCGAGATAGAAGTGGAAGACCTCGTCGCCGGGGAGCCGGTGCATCGCCGAGTAGGTGTCGGCGGTGATGAGGTAGTAGATCGCGGTGCCCCACGAGCGGTTCCCCTCGAAGGCGCCCCCGGGCGCGAAACCCTCACGCGAACGGTAGGTCTCGCGAAAGAACCCTCCCTCTTCGGGATGGGGCGTGAGGCCCAGCGCCTCGATGACCTCGCGGTGTGTGATGGACCGAGCGTTCCCCGCCTCGGGTCCTCGACTCATGCGCCCACCTCGACGGCCGTCATGCGCCCACCTCGACGCTCGTCATGCGCCCACCTCGACGCTCGTCATGCGCCCACCTCGACGGCCGTCATTCGCCCACCTCGACGCGGCCACTGGCCACGTACTGTTCGATCGAACGGCGGAGGGTCGCGAAGATCCAGCGGCGCTTCTCGTCGTCGGCCTCGAGGAGCGTTGCGCGGAAGCCGAAGTGCGACGACTGGAAGCCCGAAAGCGGCACCACGATGATGCCGGTCGCGCCCATGAGGTAGTAGACGAAGCGTTTGTCGGGGGCGACGCCGTCGACGAGTCCCTCGACCTCGCCACGCACCGCGGGATCGTCGATCGGCAGCGTCTGGTGGCCGTTCAGCACCCCGTCGCGAAACATCACGGTGAAGTAGAACGCGCCGCCCGGCTTGTTCACCAGTACGTCGGTGCACCCCTCGAAGGCGTCCATGAGCTCGTCTGCTCGCCGGGCGAACATGGCGCGACGGCGATCGAGATGGGCCGGGTAGCGGTCGTCGCCCATGATCCGGGGGATCGACATCTGGGGCAGCGTCGTCGACGACACTTCGAGTCGCTTGGCCGCGAGCAGGCTGTCGACGTAGCGGTCGAAGACGGCGTCGTGCTGCCGGTTGAGGATTTCGAGCCAGCCGCAGCGCGCCCCGGGCCAGGGGTATTCCTTGCTCACTCCGCGCATGGCGATGCCCGGTACGTCGCCGATCCACTGACTCATGTGCAGCGGGGGATCGCCGTTGTAGACGATGTTGACGTAGATCTCGTCGGCGATCACGAAGAGGTCGTGTTCGCGGGCGATCGCGGCGATCTCTTCGAGCAGCTCGCGGGGGTAGACCGCGCCGGTGGGATTGTCGGGCGAGAGCAGGAGGATGCCGGCGATCGAGTCGTTGTACCGGGCCTTCTGGCGGATGTCGTCGAGATCGGGCAGCCAGCCGGATTCGGGGAGCAGCTCGTAGGTGAGGTGCTCGTATCCGGAGTGCGCGGCCTCGGCCGAGGAGTGGGTGGAGTAGGCCGGCGAGGGTCCCAGGATGCGCGCCTCGCGGCGCAAGAAGCCATAGACTTTGGCGATCGCGTCGCCCAGCCCGTTGAAGAAGAGCAGGTCGTCGGGCGTGATCTGGACCCCGCCGCGGGCGTTGACCTCGTCGGCGAGGAAGGCCCGCACCTCGGGAACGCCCTGCGTGTCGCAGTAGCCCCACGAGCTGGGTTCGTGCACCAGGTCCGAGACCACGTCTCGGATCCACTGGGGAGGCACTTCGCCCTTGTTGATCGGGTCTCCGATGTTTTCCCAGGTGATGTCGCGTCCGAGCTCCTCGATACGACGCGCGGCAGCCACGATCTCGCGGATCTCGTATTTGAGGCTCGAGGCGCCGGGATGAAGGATGTCTCGTCGCATGTGTGCCCGGTCCGGGTGAAGGGTCGGAGTGAAGTGTCCGAGTCGGGGTGTCGGTGTTGAGGGATCGGCCCCTGCGGGGCCATCGTAGTCTGGCGTGTCGCGAGGTCGGGGACCACCGGCATCGACCCGGACATTCCATCAGCATCGACCGCGGGCACTCCACCGGCATCGACCCGGACACGCCACCAGCATCGACCCGGACACGCCACCAGCATCGACCGCGGCGGTCCCCGTGTGGAGCGCCGCGCATCACCTTCGAACCCGCGCGCCCATGGCCCACCCTCGCCGCTATTCCGAAGACGACTTCGGCCTCGCCGAACTCCGCGAGATCTGCTTCTCGCTGCCCGATGTGATCGAGAAGGAGACGCACGGGCGCCCCACCTTCCGCACCAAGAAGATCTTCGCGGTCTTCGGCGGCATGACGAAGGGGAGCGACGGCCTCGACTACCCGTCGTCGGTGCTCGTGAAGATGCCCGAGGGCGGGATCCGGGCGCTGGCCGACGACCCCCGCTTTTTCACGCCCGCCTACTACGGCCCGTGGGGGTGGATCGGCTTCGACTTCCTGAAGGGCACAACCGAGTCGGGCGAAACCGACTGGGCGCTCGTGCGCGAGTTGGTCGTCGACTCGTACCGCGAGACCGCGCATCCGAAGCTGGTGGCGCAGCTGGAAGGGTGACTCCCCTCCACGATGACGTTTCCGCGGAAACGTTGGAGGGTTTTGGTGGTTGGGGGTGGCGGGGTGGCGGGGTGGCGAACGGTCCGGCGAACCGGTCGTGGCGCTGGGCGTGGCGGGGGCCGGCGGAGGCTGGCCGGGGGACGGGTGTGCCTGGGCGAGGCGCGGGTGGCGGGGCCGGTAGGTCGGGGCGCGGGGCGTGCCGGGGCGGTAGGTGCGAACAACCAAAACCCTCCACCATATGGTGGGATTTGCGACGTTGGAGGGTTTTGGTCGCTATACAGCCCAAAGGCGCCGGCGTCGGGCTGATGGGCGCGATGGCGGAGGCTTGTGGTCGT
>JANQRO010000307.1 GCA_028284525.1 Myxococcota bacterium
TCAAGACCCTCCGACGCCGGGGCTACCGATTCGTCGCCGTCCTCGAGGAGGAGCCCGAACGGCGTTCGTGTCCCCCGATTTCGCCGGCCCGGGTCGGTCTCGCCGCGGTTGGTGTCGTGGGGATCTCCACCGGCGTGGGCTGGTGGCTGCGGGGTGCTTCCATCCAAGACGCGTCGCTCCCGCTTCCAGCCGAACCGTCGATCGCCGTATTGGCCTTCGATGACTACAGCGAGGACGCCGATCGCCGCTATTTCGGCCGCGGCCTCGCAGACGATCTCATCACCGACCTCGCCCAGGTCCCCGGGCTCTTCGTCGTCGCGCGCAATTCCTCGTTCTCCTACGCCGGCGAGAGCGTCCCGGTGGACGAGATCGGTCGAGCGCTTGGGGTGCGCTTCGTCCTCGAGGGGAGCGTCCAAGTCGCCAAAGGGTGGGTGCGCCTCAACAGCCAGCTGATCGACGCGACAACCGGGGGCCACGTCTGGGCGCAGACCTTCGAACGACCCTACGCGGATCTCTTCGCGCTACAGGATGACCTGAGCACCCAGGTGGTGGACGCCGTCGAGGTCCATCTCACCGACCCGGAGCGCGCCGCCATCCTTTCCCGCGGGACCGACAACCTCGAGGCCTATGATCTCTATCTGCGCGCAGTCGACGCCTGGTATTCCGAGTACGACGCCGAGACGGTTCACGCCGCCCTGGGCCACCTCGACCGCGTCCACGAGATCGATCCGAGCTTCGCAAGAGCCTGGGCCCTCGATGCCGTGCTCTGCGGAATCCTGTGGAGCCAGAACGAGACGCGCATGCTCTATGCCGACGAGGCGCTGGCGCGTGCTCGCCGGGCGGCGGGGGTCGCGGTCCGGCTTGATCCCCACCATTCGGTCGGACTCGGCGTCCTCGCGTGGTTGAGGCTGACCGACGGACAGGTGGACGAGGCGAGCGCTTTGACCGAGCGCGCTGTGGCCGCCGCGCCAAGCAACGCGTGGGCGCACCTGCGGCGCGCGCAAGTGGGGGTCGCGCGAGAACGACTCGACGAGGCCAAGGCCGACCTCCTGCGGGCGGAGCGTCTCAACCCGAGGCCCTCCCCGCGATTCCTGGGCGCCGCCGGCTACGTCTCGTTCTTGGTGCGGGACGCGGGGCGCGCGGCCGAGTACGGCGCCCGGCTCGCCGTGGCGCAGCCGGGAAGCCTCGACGCGGCGATTCTCGAGGCGATCGGCGCTGAGGGGAGCGATGCGGCTGCGGATGCGTTGGGTCGCCTCCTCGAGTTGTATCCGTCGGCGAACCTGATGGACGTGCAAACCGGGTGGGCCCATCCCTCGCCGCGTGCCCGGGCCGAGGTGGTGGAGGCGCTGCGTCGCGCCGGTCTGCCCGAGACGCCCTTCGACTACCGGCGACCCCTAGACCGCGCCCTAGACGAGTCCGCCCTTGGCGCGCTGTTTGGACAACGCTTCGTCGGCCCCTTTCGTATGAGCTTTCGCGGCACGGGCATCCGCGACGTGCACCCGGACGGCTCGACCGTGTTCACCCACGTCGAAACCGGCTGGTCGGTGTCGGGCACCGTGTTCACAGGGACGTCCGGTCTCTGCCACGTGTCGCGTCAGCACTACAAAGGCCAACCCGACTGCGGCCCGGTCTACGCCCTCGATGCCGGAGACGAGCGCGGCGACTACGTGTGGATCCGCGGGCACGTCCTCCACTTCTTCCGGCTCGAGCCGATCCCCACACCCTAGAACGCAGAGGGCGCGCCGGGCTCGAAGCCCGACGCGCCCCTCGCTGCACACCCTGCGCGGTGGATCAGTCGAGACGCTCGATGATCGTGGCGTTCGCCATGCCGCCGCCCTCACAGAGGGTCTGAAGACCGTAGCGGCCGCCGACACGCTCGAGCTCGTTCAGCAGCGTGGCGGTGAGCCGCGTGCCGGTGGCGCCCAGCGGGTGGCCGATCGCGATGGCACCGCCGTTGCGGTTCACCTTGG
>JANQRO010000323.1 GCA_028284525.1 Myxococcota bacterium
ATTCCCGACTGCTGCCTCCCGTAGGAGTCTGGACCGTGTCTCAGTTCCAGTGTGGCTGATCGTCCTCTCAGACCAGCTACCCATCGGAGCCTTGGTGAGCCGTTACCTCACCAACAAGCTAATGGGACGCGGGCTCATCTCGTGGCGGTAGCTTTCAAGAAGAGGCCACCTTTTCCCGCGAGCTCCGAAGAGCTCGTGGTCTCATCCGGTATTAGCCCCAGTTTCCCGGAGTTATCCCAGACCTCGAGGCAGGTTACCCACGCGTTACTCACCCGTTTGCCACTCTAATAACCATCCGAAGATGGCGTTCTCGTACGACTTGCATGTCTTAGGCACGCCGCCAGCGTTCGTTCTGAGCCAGGATCAAACTCTCCAGTTTGAACTTGGTTGCCGCGAAGACCCGAAGGTCTCCACGACGGAATCAGGCGACACGAGGTCGTTCGCGGCTCGTCCAAGGACGAAACGCGCAAACGAAACCGCGTCGCATCGAACGGGGTTTGCTTGTGTACTTCGCTCGTCGCTGTCTCGCGGACTCCCCATGTCCGCTTGAGACCGCACGCTATTCGGTTTTCAAAGACCGCTCGAAGCCCGCGCGGGGGCCGGTACAAGGCCCCCGGAGCGATCCACGCTCGGTCCACCCGATGGGGAGGGTTTGCGAGCGCGCGGTCGTTCGCGCTGTCCGCGCCCTGCGTTGCCGACCGCCCGAGAGCGGCTCGGCCCACAACACCCGCGACAGCATCAGATCCCGGTAAAGGACTGGACGAGCGACCGAATCCCGAATCTTCCGCGATCGAATCGCGGGCCAAACGGGCACGGAATTGTACGGAGCGGGTGCAAAAAGGTCAATACGGCAGGAGAGAAGGTTTCAGACGAACGCGAAAAAGGCCGGCGTCTCTCGGCGATCCCCTAGGGGATATCGGCGCCCGGACGGGAGGTGGACCGCTACGCCCGCCAGCGGGTCGCGTGCCAGCGCTTCTTGCCCCGGCGCAGCAGGATGAGCCCCCCCGGCAGGAGGTCGTCTCGGCCCAGCGCTCGCCCCACATCTACCTTCTCGCCGTTCACCGAGATGGCCTGGTTGCGCAGGAACTCGCGGGCCTCGCGTTTGGAGCTCGCGAGGGTGGTCTCGCAGAGCACCTCGAGCAGCGGCGTTCCCGCAGAGAGGGCCTCGGCGCCGTGCTCGGAGTGCGGGACGTCGGCGAACATGTCTCGGAGCAGTCCGGCGTCGAGATCGCGGAACTCCCCCTCCCCGAAGAGGACCCGGGCGGCCGATTCGGCCCGTTCGCACTCGCCCTCGCCGTGGAGCCGGCTAGTCATATGACGGGCCAGCGCGCGCTGGGCCTCCCGGCGCTCGGGCGCCTCGCGGTGAGCCGTCTCCAGGGCGTCGATCTCCTCGAGGGGCAAGACGCTGAACCAGCGGGCGAAGTGCCCGACGTCGTCGTCGGGGACGTTGATCCAGTACTGGTAGAAGGCATAGGGGCTGGTGCGATCGGCCGTCAACCACACCGCGCCCTTCTCGCTCTTGCCGATCTTGCGCCCGTCCGCGTGGGTCACCAGCGGCGAGGTGATGCCGTAGGCGTCGGCGTGGCTTCCCTTCTCGTGTCGAATCAAATCGATCCCGGAGACGATGTTGCCGTACTGGTCCGAGCCGGCGACCTGGAGCGTGCAGCCGCGGGTGCGGTGGAGATGGAGGAAATCGTAGGCCTGGAGGAGCATGTAGCTGAACTCGGTGTAGCTGATGCCCTGGTCGCGGCTCTCGAGCCGCGCGCGCACCGACTCGCGCTGCATCATGGCGTTGACCGAGAAGTGCTTGCCGACATCCCGCAGCACCTCGAGGTACCCGAGCTCGGCGAGCCAGTCGGCGTTGTTGACGATCACCGCCGCATTCGGCCGGGCCGGGTCGAAATCGAGCAACCGCTCGAAGATGACACGCTGACCGGCGATGTTGGCCTCGACCTCGTCGCGGGTCAGGAGGGGGCGCTCTCGGTCTTTGCCCGAGGGGTCGCCGATCAACCCGGTGCCACCCCCCATCAAGACGATCGGGGTGTGCCCGGCGCGTTGGACGTGGCCCAGCAACCCGATCGCGATCAGGTTGCCGATCGTGAGACTCGGCGCGGTGGGGTCGAAGCCGCAGTACGCCGTGCGCATGCCGCTCGCGAGGTGGTCGTCGAGCGCCTCGTCGGCCGTGCGCTGGTAGAGCAGGCCGCGCCCCGAGAGCTCCGCGATCAGGTCCCGGCCGGTGTCGTTCACGGCGAGCAACCTAGCGCGGATCCTCGACGCCGTGCTCGGTGACGATGGTGTCGACGCGCAGATCGTGCGTCGCCGTCGGGAGCTCGTCGACGCATTGACACGCAAAGGCGACGCCAACCGTGCGTGGCCGCGTGTCGACCGACGCCCCGCCGAGGCTCCGGTCGTAGTACCCGCCGCCTCGGCCGAGTCGCACACCGCTGCGGTCGAAGGCGAGTCCGGGGACGACGAGGACCTCGAGCTCGCCCAGCGGTGTCGACGCGAGCTCGGGAGCGGGCTCGCGGACGCCGTGGCGGGCGCGAACGAGCTCCGTCGGGGACCGCACCGCGACGAAATCGAGCGCTCCGTCCGGGCGCATCCGGGGGAGCCACACCGGAGCGCCCCGGGTGAAGCGCTCGTGGAGCAAAGGGCCGATATCGACCTCCCCGGCGAGGGGCGCGTAGAGGGCGATCGCCCCCCGGCCTGCGGATAGCTGTGGAAATGCGCGGAGTTGGGCCACGATGCGGGCGGACGCCCGGGCCCGGGCCCGGGCCGGGAGCGCGTCCAGGGTCGCGCGCAGCTCGCGCCGCAGAGCGCGTTTGCGGGCGGCGACGCCCTCGGGCAGACCGGCGTCCTAGGCGCTAGCGGGAGCGTCGCCAAGCGCTCCCTCGATCCGCTCGCGGAGCGCGACGAGCTCGGCGGCCGGCACGCGGAACTGGGCCTGGTCCTGCTCCCGCGCCTGGGCCGCGAGCAGGTCGTTGGCGAGGTTCAGCGCGGCCATCACGGCGAGGTCAAGCGTGTCGACCGCGCCCGTGCGCTCGCGGATCCGGGACATCGTGTCGTCGACCAGACGCGCCAGACGTTCGACGCCGGCGGGGTCCGCCTCGGTCTTGATGCGGTAGTCGTGCCCGAAGATCTGGATCGCGACGGAGCGTCGTTCGGCCACCATCCGCCTCCTATACGTTGGCGGCGGCGCTCTCGCGTCGCTCCGCGTCGCGTTCGAAGTGGTCGAGCTGACCGATCAGATCATCGATGCGTTTCGCCACATCGCGTTTGATCTGGAGGAGGTCGCGCACCTCGCCCTCCAGCACTCGTACCCGCTCGTCCCTCGACGCCAGTTCGGCGCGCAGCGACTCGACCTCGGCGGCGAGCTCCACTCGCGACGCGATCAACCGCTCGAGGGCCTCGTGCAGCGCGGCCAGCTCCGCGGCGGCGGACGGCCCGTCGGCGGACCCAGCCGTGAGAGCAGGCACCCCTTCGTCGTGCAAGACGTCGTCGGAAATTGGACCACCCCCGTGTAGAGGCGATGCTACTGACGGGTCCGGACACGCGGCAAGGCGATTCTCGTGGGAAGTACCGGGATTCGTGGCCGACGGCGCGGGCTCAGTAGTGGCCGTCTCGCGATTGCAAGAGACTGCTCGTCTCGAGGTAGCGATCGACGGCGCGGGCGGCTTCGCGCCCCTCCCATTGCGCCCACACCACCAGGGACTGTCCCCGTCGGCAATCGCCCGCGGCGAAGACACCGGGCTCCGACGTGGCGAAGTCGCGCGGCCCTGCTTCGACGTTGCCGCGCGTGTCCAGGCGAACCCCGAGTCCTTCGACCAGCCCTTCGTGCAACGGGTGCACGAAGCCCATCGCGAGCAACACCAGATCGGCGTCGAGTTCGAATTCGCTCCCCGCGATCTCGTCCATCGGGCGGCGCCCCGTCGCGGGGTCTGGATCGCCAAAAGCGAGACGTGCTGCGCGCAAGCGCTCGACGCGTCCCTCGGAGCCCTCGAAGGACCGGGTCGTCACGGCGAACTCGCGCTCCCCACCCTCTGCGTGAGAGCTCGAGGTGCGGTAGACGAGCGGCCACATCGGCCAGGGCGTCGACGCGTCGCGTTCCTCCGGGGGCCGCTCGAGCAGCTCGATCGACGTCACGCTCTTCGCGCCCTGACGGTGCGAGGTCCCGACGCAGTCCGAGCCGGTGTCTCCCCCGCCCAGCACGATCACGTGCTTTCCGGTCGCGAGGATCTCCTCGGCCGGGTCGATCGGGTCTCCGGCCACGCGTTTGTTGTTCTGACGCAGAAAATCCATCGCGAAATGGATACCTTGGAGCTCGCGGCCCGCGACGGGAAGATCCCGCGGATCCTCCGACCCGAGACACAGGAGCACCGCGTCGAAGCTCTTGCGGAGCTCTCCCGGAGCCAGGTCGCGCCCCACCTCCACGCCCGCCTGGAAGCTCACCCCCTCCTCGCGCATCTGATCGAGACGCCGGTCGACGATCCACTTCTCGAGCTTGAAGTCCGGGATGCCGTAGCGCAGCAGCCCGCCGATCCGGTCCTGCTTCTCAAACACCGTTACGGTGTGCCCCGCGCGGTTGAGCTGTTGCGCGGCCGCCAGACCCGCGGGGCCCGACCCGACCACCGCCACCGAGCGCCCGGTGCGTCGCTTCGGGCCCTGGGGCCGCACCCAGCCCTCGTCCCAGCCCCGGCGGATGATCTCCCATTCGATCTGCTTGATCGTGACCGGGTCCTGGTTGATGCCGAGCACACACGCCGTCTCGCACGGCGCCGGACACACCAGGCCCGTGAACTCCGGGAAGTTGTTCGTCGAGTGGAGCCGCGTGAGGGCGTCCTGCCATTTGTCCCGATACGCCAGATCGTTCCAGTCGGGGATGATGTTCCCGAGCGGGCAACCGCTGTTGCAGAAGGGGACCCCACAGTCCATGCAGCGGGCCGCCTGCTCTTGCACCGCCTCCACCGGCGGATCGATCTGTACGTCGCGCCAGTCGCGGAGCCGCTCCTCCACCGGCCGGTAGGGCGTGTCCGCCCGGCCAAACTCGAGAAAGCCCGTCGCCTTACCCATCGCCAGACCTCGACTGGAGGCGCGACGCCAACGCCTGTTTGAGATCACGCGGGAACACCTTCACGAACTTCGGCGCGTAGGTGTTCCACTTGCGCAGCACGTCGTCCGCGCGCTGGCTCCCCGTGTACTCCCGGTGTCTACGCAGTAGCCGCTGGATCGTCTCCTCGTCCTCGACACCCAGGGGCTCGAGGTCCACCCGCTCGTGGTTGACCCGGTCGGGGAAGCTGCCGTCGAGGTCGAGCACGTAGGCAAAGCCTCCACACATCCCCGCGGCAAAGTTGCGTCCGGTGGGGCCGAGCACGATGACGGTGCCGCCGGTCATGTACTCGCAGCCGTGATCGCCCACGCCTTCGACGACGGTCTGGGCACCGCTGTTGCGCACGGCGAAGCGCTCGCCGGCGACACCGTGGAAGTAGGCCTCCCCCCCGGTCGCCCCGTAGAGGTTGACGTTGCCGGTGATGATGTTCACGGCGGGGTCGAAGCCGGCCTGCGTCGGGGCGCGAACCGAAATCTTGCCCCCGGAGAGCCCCTTGCCGCAGTAGTCGTTGGCATCACCGGTGACGTGTAGCGTGACGCCGTTCGGCAAGAAGGCGCCAAAGCTCTGTCCCGCCGAGCCCGTGGCGTGGAACACGATCGTGTCCTCGGGGAGCCCCTCCTCGCCGTAGCGCAACGACACCTCCGAGCCGAGGATCGTCCCCGCGGTGCGGTCGGTGTTGCCGACCTCGATCTCCGCCTCGACCCGTTCGCCGCGCTCGAGGGCCGGCGCCGCCAGCTCGAGGAGCCGCTGGTCGAGCACCCCTTCGAGCTCCTCTGCGAGCGGTTGGGTCTCGCAGTGGTAGAGGGCGTGGGAGACGTCGGGCTTGTGGAGCAGCTCCGAGAAGTCGAGGCCCTTGGCCTTCCAGTGGTTGATCGCGGGGTCGACCTCGAGATGGTCGACCTGCCCGATCATCTCGTCGATGCTTCGGAAGCCGAGCTCCGCCATGTACTCGCGCGCTTCGGAGGCGACGAAGTGGAAGTAGCGGACCACGTGCTCCGGGAGACCCGCGAATCGTTTGCGCAGCTCGGGGTTCTGGGTCGCGATCCCCACCGGGCAGGTGTTCAGATGGCAGACCCGCATCAGGATGCAGCCCATCGCCACGAGCGGGGCGGTGGAGAACCCGTATTCGTCGGCGCCGAGGAGCGCTGCGATCACGACGTCGCGCCCGGTCCTCAGACCGCCGTCGGTCTGCACGCGGATGCGGCCGCGCAGGTCGTTCAACACCAGCGTCTGCTGCGTCTCGGCGAGCCCGATCTCCCAGGGCAGCCCGGCGTACTTGATCGACGCCTGCGGAGAGGCACCGGTGCCCCCGTCGTGCCCCGAGATGAGCACGCCGTCGGCCTTCCCCTTCGACACCCCCGCGGCGATCGTGCCGACCCCGGACTCGGAGACCAGCTTGACCGACACCTTGGCGTAGCGGTTGGCGTTCTTGAGGTCGTAGATCAGCTGCGCCAGGTCCTCGATCGAGTAGATGTCGTGGTGCGGCGGCGGGGAGATGAGCCCGACGCCGGGCGTGGAGTGCCGGGTCTTGGCGATCGTCTCGTCGACCTTGTGACCGGGCAGCTCCCCCCCCTCTCCCGGCTTGGCGCCCTGGGCCACCTTGATCTGGAGCTCGTCGCCGTTCACGAGATACCAGCTCGTGACGCCGAAGCGACCCGAGGCCACCTGCTTGATCGCGCTGCGCCGCGAATCGCCGTTGGGCTCCCGGACGAAGCGCCTCGGATCCTCGCCCCCCTCTCCGGTGTTGCTCTTGCCGCCGATGCGGTTCATCGCCACCGCGAGGGTCTGGTGCGATTCGAGCGAGATCGACCCGTAGGACATCGCGCCGGTACAGAAGCGCTTCATGATGGCTTCGACCGGCTCCACCTCGTCGAGGGGTACCGGGCTGGTGGACTTCTTGAAGCGCAGCAGACCACGCAGGGTGCAGAGCCGTTCCGCCTCGTCGTCCGCTGCCTTGGCGAAGGCCTTGTAGGTGTCGTAGCGGTCCTGACGCACCGCGTGCTGCAGGTTCGAGATGCTCTCGGGGTTGAAGGCGTGGCGCTCCCCCCGACGTCGCCACTGGTAGAGACCGCCCGGGTCGAGCTCGGGATAGGCGAAGGCCTCGCCCGGGAAGGCGCGCTCGTGTCGCATCGCCGACTCGCGGGCGATCACGTCGTAGCCGACCCCGGAGACCCGCGACGCGGTCCCGGCGAAGCAGCGCTCGATGAGGTCTCGGTCGAGCCCCACGGCTTCGAAGATCTGGGCGCCGCGATAGCTCTGCAGCGTCGAGATCCCCATCTTGGCCATCGTCTTCATCAAGCCCTTGTCACAGGCCTTGAGGTAGTTCTGGACGCCTTGCCGGGCGTCGATGTCTTCGGGAACGAAGGAGCCGTCCTCGATCAGGTCGTCGATCGTCCCGAGCGCGAGATAGGGGTTGATCGCCCCCGCGCCGTAGCCGACGAGCAGCGCGAACTGGGCGACGTCTCGCGCCTCCCCGGTCTCGCAGAGGATCCCGCACTGGGTGCGCAGCCCCTGTCGCACCAGGTGGTGGTGCACCGCGCCGGTCGCGAGGAGCATCGGGATGGGCGCCAGGTCCGGGCTCACCCCACGGTCGGAGAGGATCAGGAGGTTGGTGCCGCCGGCCACCGCCGCCTCCGCCTCGCGACAGAGCTGGTCGACGGCGACGCGGAGCCCGTCTCCGCTGTCCGCGACCTTGAAGAGCGTCGGAAGGGTGCGGCTCTCGAAGCCGGGGAGGTCGATCGCGCGGATCCGCGCGAGCTCCTCGTCGGTGAGGATGGGTCGATTCGCGCGGAGCATGCGCGCGTGCTCGGGGGTTTCTTCGAGGAGGTTCTTCTCGGCCCCGAGGGTCGAGTAGAGCGCCATCACGGTCCCCTCGTTGATCGAGTCCATCGCGGGGTTGGTGACCTGGGCGAAGAGCTGCTTGAAGTACTCGTAGAGCATCCGGGGGCGGTCGGAGAGACAGGCGAGCGCCTCGTCGGCGCCCATCGACCCGATCGCCCACTTTCCGTCCGCCACCATCGGCGCGATCAGGAACTTGAGATCCTCTTCCGTGTACCCGAAGGCCTGCTGCAACGCGAAGCGCGTTTCGGGGTTGCGGTGTTCGGCGGGCACCTCCGCCGCCGGCAGGTCGTCGAGCAACACGCGGTGATCCTCGACCCACTGGCGGTAGGGTCGGCGTTCGACGTACTCCGCCTTCACGTCCTCGTCCTCGAGGATGCGGCCCTGCTCGAGGTCGACGAAGAAGATGCGACCGGGTTGGAGCCGCCCCTTGCGCACGATGCGCTCGGCGGGGATGTCGAGCACGCCCACCTCGGAGGCCATGACCACGAGGTCGTCGTCGGTGAGGATCCAGCGCGAGGGACGCAGCCCGTTGCGGTCGAGCACCGCGCCGATCTTGCGGCCGTCGGTGAACGCGATCGAGGCCGGACCGTCCCAGGGCTCGAGCAGGAACGAGTGGTACTCGTAGAAGGCGCGGCGCTCGTCGCTCATCTCCGTGTGATGCTCCCACGCCTCGGGGATCATCATGAGAATCGCCTCGGGGAGCTCGCGGCCACTGAGACACAGGAACTCGAGCATGTTGTCGAACTGCGCCGAGTCGCTCGCGCCGGCCCGCATCACCGGGTAGAGCTTCTGCAGGTCGTCGCCGAAGAGCGCCGAGCGCAGCGTGCCCTGGCGGGCCTGCATCGCGTTGCGGTTGCCCTTGAGGGTGTTGATCTCGCCGTTGTGCGCCAAATACCGGAAGGGTTGGGCGAGGTCCCAGTTCGGGAAGGTGTTCGTGCTGTAGCGCGAGTGCACGAGTCCGATCGCCGACTCGAGCGCGGGATCCCGCAGGTCGGGAAAGAACGAATCGAGCTGGGTCGACATCAGCATGCCGGTGTAGGCAAAGGTGCGGCTCGAGAGACTCGGCACGTAGCAGAACCCGCCGCGGGCGGCGGCCGCGTTCTCGAAGCTGCGACGGATCACATAGAGCGAGCGTTCGAAGACGTCGGAGTCGCTCCCCTCCGCGGCGCCGACGAAGACCTGCCGGATCACCGGGAGCGCCCCGCGCGCCACCCAGCCGATCGCCTGGGGGTCGTGGGGAACGTCCCGCCAG
Source organism: Myxococcota bacterium (assembly GCA_028284525.1). GTDB lineage: Bacteria > Myxococcota_A > UBA9160 > UBA9160 > PR03 > JANQRO01. The sequence goes on from JANQRO010000323.1 coordinate 9,201, forward strand.
CCGAGCAGGGTCTGACCCGCGGCGCGGATCGTCTCTTCGAGGGCCTGCTCCTGCCAGCGCCGCGTCTCCGCGTCCTGCTCCAGGAAGACCAATCCCGAGGCGTAGAGGCCTTCCGCCGGCAGGGCGAGGCCCAGACCCGCGGCCTCGTTGCGGAGGAAACGGTCCGGGAGCTGGAGGAGGATGCCGGCGCCGTCTCCGGTCTCCGGATCGCAGCCACAGGCCCCGCGGTGTTCCAGGTGCACGAGCACTTCGATCGCCTGCTCCACGAGGGTGTGGGAGCGACGTCCCTTGATGTTGGCGACAAAGCCGACACCGCAGGCGTCGTGTTCGTGTCGCGGGTCGTAGAGGCCTTGGGGGGCGGGCCGTCTCATTGCGCCCTCCGCTCGTCGCGGCTGCGCTTCCCGCTTTTGCGTCCACGACGGGGCAAGGCCTCGCGGTCGAGGTCGATCGCGACCCCCGAGCGCTCCAGGTAGCTCGACAAGACCACCACGGTTTCGGTGCGTTGTACGCCGGGAACCGAACGCAGCGTGGCGATCAACCGCTCGAGGGCCTCGGTGTTCCGGGCCTTGGCCTTCAGCATCAAGGTGTGTTGGCCGGTCACGTGGTGACATTCGAGGACGTCGGCGATCTGGGAGATCTCCTTCTCGAAGACGTCGAAGGCACCCGGGTGCTCGATCTCGACCCCGATGAACGCGGTGACGTCGCGGCCGAGGGCACGCGCGTCGATCACGGCGCAGTAGCCCTGAATCACGCCGGCATCTTCGAGCTTGTGGATCCGTTCGGTGACGGAGGGAGCCGAGAGGCCGACCCGCTTGCCGATCTCGGCCAACGGCTGCTTACAGTTCTCCTGGAGCAGCGCGAGGATCGCGAGATCCGTCGCATCGAGGGAGAAGCCGTTCGCCCCCGCACCACCCACCGTCGGCTCTTGATTTCCCGTCCGTTCGATCTTCATGCAGCTGAAGCCTCTGTGGCCATGGGTCGCTACCACCAGCAATCCGTTAGGAGTTGATAGCACGAACCGAATATTCGTTGGAAAATTTGTGGTTTCGTCGAGGTTATCGCAAACGAATGGAGCCGTGACCCCATGCGGGGTTGGGCCCCGCCCGTGCGACCTGACGCTAGGGGGAGACGCCGGGACTGCCTTCCCCGTGGGGAACGTTCGTGGGTTCGTCGGGGAGACGCGATCGCGTCTGCAGAAACTCCCGAAAGGCCCTCGGACGGTTCGTGAAGACCCCATCGACGCCGGCAGTGAGGAGACGCTGCCACGCCACCGGGTCGTCGGCGGTGTAGGGGTAGACCGCGAGGCCGACCCCGTGCGCCCGGGCCACGCGCCGCGGTGTCACCGCGGCGACGGCGGGATGGAGCGACACGGCGCCGATCGCGGTGGCGCGACGCAGCCCCGACCCGACCCCGAGGCCACCCCAGCGCGAGGTCACGAGCACGCCGAGCCGCGCGTGGGGCTCGAGGCGGTGCAGGGTTTCGAGCACCTCGCCGTCGAAGCTCGACCACACCACCGCGTCCGCGAGACCCCGCGCCCCGACCGCGCGCAACGTCTCCGCCTCCAGGCCGGGGTAGCGACCCGCGGGACCGGTCTTGATCTCGAGATTCCACCCGGCGGCGCCGCCCACGTGGTCGAGGGCGGTTTCGAGACTCGGCACCCGCTCGCCCCCGCCCGCGTCGAGTCGCTGGAGATCGGACCAGTCGGTGTCTCCCACGTGGCCCCGCCCGCCGATCCGCTCGAGTTCG
>JANQRO010000342.1 GCA_028284525.1 Myxococcota bacterium
GTCCCAGGTCTCGCCGGGAACCGTCTGGTAGTGCCACCTGTACTCGCCGGTGTCGGCGTCGAGGGCCACCAGGGAGCACAGGAAGAGGTTGTCGCCGCCACCGGGGCTGCGGATCTTGCGGTTCCAGGGCGAGCCGTTCCCGGTGCCCATGATGATCTGGTTGAACTCGGGGTCGTAGGTGATGCCGTGCCAGGTGTTGCCGCCACCGCCGTGCTTCCACCACTCGCCGGTCCAGGTCTTGGCGGCCATCTCCATCGCCTCGTTCTCGAAGCCATCGGCGGGGTTCCCCGGGACGATCCAGAAGCGCCACGCCTGCTCGCCGGTGGCGGCGTGGTAGGCGGTGACGTAGCCGCGGGCGGCGTCGAACTCGGTGCCGCCGTTGCCGATGATCACCTTGTCGCGGAACACCTTGGGGGCGCCGGTGATGTAGTAGGCCTTCTCGGGATCGATCGTCATCGTCTCCCAGACCTTCGTGCCCTTCTTGGCGTCGATCCCGACCAGACGGCCGTCGATCGTCGCGATGATGACGAGGTTCTTCCAGAGCGCGAGGCCGCGGCTCGTGTCCCACATCACCCGCAGCCGCTCGCCGGCGTGCCGGGTGGACTCGGGGTTGTACTTCCAGAGCACCTCGCCGGTCTTGGCGTCGACCGCGTAGGTGACGCTGTAGCTCCCGGTGAAGTACATCACCCCGTCGACCACCAACGGTGTGCTCGCGAGGGTGCGACCCTCGGGAATCTCGAGGGTCCACTCGAGACCCAGGTCCTTCACGTTGTCGCGGTCGATCTGGGTGAGCGGACTGAAGCGCTTCTCGCTGTAGGTCTTGCCAAAGCCCAGCCAGTTGGCGCCGTCGCTCTCGTCGGCGAGGGTGGTGTCGTCGACCACCGTCTGGGCGTCAGCGGCGCTGGCGAAGAGGAAGAGCAGGGAGACGAAGAGGGTCAGGGGCGTTCGGGCGCGCATCGGGCCTCCGGGCGAGCCCGCACTGCGGGCTCGTGTTGCAGAGATGGCTCGGGGGAGCGGGAGGTCGCCGCTAGACGTCGACCCCTTCGAAAAATCGGATGCTGGGCTCGCCTTCGAGCATCGCCGCGAAGGAGTCCATCACGCCGCTCTCGAGCCGCCAGGCGAGGTAGGCCTCGTATTTCGGTCGCGAGTCCCAGCGTTCGTAGAGGATCAGGTTGCCGGGTGTGTCCAGGTTCTCGACCACCTCGACGCCGCGGCAACCGTCGTAGACCCGCGTCTCCTTGAGACTGTTGCGGAGGAACGCTTTGGCGTCCCCCACGTGCTCGGGCTTGGTCTGGGTTTCGAGTACGACCACGCATCCCATTTGGGGGTCCCTCCTCGAGATGGGGCCCCGAAGCCTAGCCCAAGACCTCCGCGCGGCATTTCCCTTGCCGGTCGCGTAGGCTGCGGCGCCGGGATGACAACCGACACGCCCACAGGCGCCGCGCCCCGCCGCTACCAGCGCACGCTGCTCTTCGTCGTCATGGTGTCGGTGACGGCCTTTGGCTCGCTCATGACCCTGGTGACGGTCGCCCTCGGCGAGATCGCCGCCGACCTCGGCACCACGCGGGCGGCGCTCACCTGGGTGGTGACGGGCTTGATGCTGGCGATGGCCGTCGCCTCGCCGATCTGCGGCAAGCTCGGAGACCTCCACGGGCACCGCAAGATGTTCCTGCTGGGGCTGCTCGCGGGAACGGGTCTCACCGCGCTCTGCGCCTTCGCTTGGGACGCGTTCTCGCTGATCGTGTTGCGGGTGCTCTTCGGCGTGACCGGCGCGATGGTGATGCCAAACGGGATGGCGCTGATGATGCACGCCTACGGCCCCGAGCGACGATCGACCGCGGTGGGCTGGTTCCAGTTCGCGATGACGGGGGCGCCGACCATCGGGCTCGTCGCCGGGGGTCCGTTGATCGACTGGCTCGGCTGGCGATCGATCTTCCTGATCTTCGCGGGCGTGTCGCTCGGCGCTCTGACCCTCGGCGCCCTGCTGCTCCGCCCCACGCCGCGCCAGCACGGGGTGCGTCTCGACTACCTCGGCGCTGCGACCCTGGCCGTGGGCGTGCTGGCCGGGCTCCTCGCGATCACCCGGGCGATGTCGCAGGTGCGCGAGCTGGGCGCCGCGCGGTCGGTCGCGGACCCGCAGGCCTGGGGCCTCGCCGCGCTCTGCGCCGTCGGGGTCGCGGCCTTCGCGCGGGTCGAGCGCCGCGCCGAGGCGCCGATGCTGCGGCTCGTCTACTTCCGACGGCGCAACTTCACGCTGCCCATGGTGGCCTCGGCGCTCATGCAGTTCGCCTATATGGGCGGGTTCATCGTGACACCGGCGTTGCTCGGGACCGCCTATGGCTGGAGCGTCGGGGCGATCGCGCTCCTGATGGCGCCGCGGCCGGCGGCCTTCAGCCTGGCGTCACCGGTGGGAGGCTACCTGCCCGCCCGCGTCGGGGAGCGTCTGCCGATCGTGCTCGGCGCGATCGCGATGATCGCCTCGATGGCGGCGTTCGCGGGTGCGGCGTTTCGCGCCGACGGGGTGGGGATCGCGTTGATCCTCACCGGCCTGATCCTCTCGGGGCTTTCCGCGGGGATCTCCCAGCCCTCGGTCGCCTCGCTCGTCGTCCATTCGGTCGACGAGCGCGATATCGGGATCGCCAACGGGATGAGCCAGCAGATCATGTTCATCGGGATCGTGGCGGGCATCCAGACGATGAACGTCCTGGTCGGCGACGACCCGAGCGCCGCGCGCTTCGCGGCGACCTACTCGCTGGGGGCCGGCGTCGCCGTGGCCGGCCTGGCCGCTGCGCTCTTGGTGCGCGACGCGGCCCCGCCCTCCCGCGCGCGCAGCAGCGGGTGAGCGCCCGGGAAGCGCCGCGCGGGGCGGCGCTAGGTGGCGAGGTTCTTCGGGACGTCTCGAAAGGGTTTGCCGACGTCCACGGCGGGCCCGCGGGGCATCCCCAGCACCCGCTCCGAGATGATGTTGCGCTGGATCTCGTCGGTCCCCCCGGCGATCGACTGGGCGGGCACCGAGATCAGGATCTCGGAGATCAACCCGTCCCGCTCGCCGTCGCCGCCGGCGAGCATCGCGTCCGCGCCCGAGATCTGGGTGTGCACCTGGGCGCAGGCCCGGGCGATGTTGCTGGTCACGAGCTTGGCGAGGGAGCCCTCGGGTCCCGGCGGCCGCCCGAGCTTCTGGGCCGCCCGAGCGCGTT
>JANQRO010000356.1 GCA_028284525.1 Myxococcota bacterium
CGCTCGCTCGCGGCGAGGGCGTCGGCGAACGGCTCGGCGAGGGATTCCGCCAGCCGCGAGTCGACGTCCTGCTCCCGAGGCCACGCTTCGGCGAAGGCCACCGCGTCGGCGACTCGCCACCAGAGCGCGGCGCCCAGGCGCTCGTCGGCGTCGCCGACGGGGAGGTCGGCCACAGGGCTGATCCGCAAGCGCGTATCGACCGCGCGGGCCTCGCTCAGCCAGGGCACCCGGAAGCCGACCCGCCGGGTGGCGGGCCCGACGACCGATTCGCGTTCCCCCGGACCGCGGATCACCACGGTCTCGCCCTCGTGGGCGATGACCAGCGGCGGGAGCCCTTTCTGCCCGAGCCAACCCACCCCCGCGGCGAGGCTCACCGCGACCAGGAACACGAGGGTCAGACGAATCACGGGGCCTCCGGCGGAGCGCCGCTCGAGACCGCCGGCGGCGGCGCCGTGGTCGACGGGCCGCGGGGTGCCCCGGCCGGCGACGGAGCGACGGCGGCGGGCAGCGGCGCTCCCGGGTCGGCGACGACGACCCGAGCGCTCCCGAGGATCGTCTCCATCGTCTCGAGGTAGATCCGGGTGCGCACCACCTCGGGCGCACGGCGGTACTCGGCGGCGAGGGCCCGGAAGCGCGCGGCCTCTCCACTGGCGCGGGACACCAGGGCGTCGTGCTCGAGCCGCGCCGCCGTGGTGACGTCGAGGGCGCGGATCCGCGCAGCGCTGAGGAGTGCCTCGGTCTCCTCGCGGGTGGCCGCTGCGAGGGAATCGCGTCGCGACTGGAGGTCGGCGATCTCGGCGTCGAGTTCCGCCACCGCGCTCGGCGCCTCGAGGTCGACGCTGAGACTTGCGATCCGCAGCCCCGTCCCGCGCTCCCGCAGCCACGTGTCCGCAGCGCGGCGGGTCATGTCCGCGAGACGCGCGCCGAGGTGGGCAAAGCCCTCTCCGGCGTGCTCGGTGGCGAGGGCCGCGAGCGCGGCGCCGACGGCGATGTCGACCGCTCCCTCGGCGGAGCGGAGACCGAAGCGCGCCGCCGCCGGGTCGTCGACCCGGTAGCGCCCGCTGTAGCGCGCCTCGAAGAGCTGGGCGTCGCGGGTCACGACGCTTGCGCGGCCCTCGGGAAACCCCCTCGCCGCGCGCGACAGCAGGAAGCGCCGCTCGATGGGAAACGGCCAGTGCACGTGGCGACCCGGCCCCTCGAGCTCGCGGACGAGTCGACCGCCCCGGGTGACGAGGGCGACCTCGTCGTCGGCCAGCTCGACGAATCCGTAGAGCGCCACCCAGGCGCCCGCGAAGGCCGCGATCAGGAACAGCGAGAACAGGCCGCGGCCCCGCCGTCGCCGCGGCGGCCGCGCGGGCTCGTCGCTCATCCGTCGCTACGCGGTGTGCCGCCGTCGGGAGCGCCGATTCCCGCTCGTTCGTAGAAGGGCCGCAACAGATCGAGGGGCACCGGGAAGATCAAGGTGCTGGCGTTCTCCGTCGACATCTCGCTGAGGGTCTGGAGGTAGCGCAGCTGCATCGCCGAGGGCTGCGCCGCCAGCACTCCCGCCGCCTCGGAGAGACGCTGGGACGCTTCGAACTCGCCCTGGGCGTGGATGATCTTCGAGCGCTTCTCGCGCTCGGCCTCCGCCTGGCGCGCCATCGCGCGCTGCATCTCCTGGGGCAGGTCGATCTGCTTCACCTCGACCGAGCGCACCTTCACGCCCCAGGGCTCGGTCTGGAGATCGATGATCTCCTGGAGGCGGCGGTTGATGTCCTCGCGCTCGGAGAGCAGCTCGTCGAGCTCGGCCTGGCCACAGACGCTGCGCAGCGTGGTCTGCGCCAGCTGCGAGGTGCCGTAGAGATAGTTCTCGACCTGGATCACCGCCTTCTCGGGGTGGAGCACGCGGAAATAGAGCACCGCGTTCACCTTCACCGACACGTTGTCGCGGGTGATCACCTCCTGGGCGGGGATGTCCATGACGATCTCGCGCAGACTGATCTTGATCAGGCGGTCGACCAGGGGAATGATCCAGCGCAATCCGGCGTTCTTCACCCCGATGAAGCGGCCGAGCCGGAACACCACCCCCCGCTCGTACTCCTTGAGAACGTTGGCCCCGAGGATGATCAGGACCAGGGCAAAGCCCGCAGCGATGGCGATGGGTAGACTCATCTCTCTCCCTACTGGGTTGTGGCCGGCTCGCTCGGCAGACGTCGCACCCAGACCTTCAACCCCTCGACCCGCACGACCTCGGCTCGGTCGCCGGGCTCGAGGTGCCCGTCGCGGTCCGCGCTCTCCGCGTTCCAATACTCGCCGCGCAAGAAGACGCGGCCCTGCACCCCCGGTCCGATCGCGCTCTCGACGTCACCCTCCATGCCGACGAGCTCGTCGGTGCCGGCCACCTGGGCCAGGCTGTGGCTGCGGCCGACGGCGATCGCCACCAACGCCCCGAACGCGCCGAAGGTGCCGACGGCGGGCACCAGCACGGGCCAGAACGAAACCTGGAGATCGCTCGCCTCGGGCATGTCGAAGAGCATGGTACCGCCGAAGAGCATCGAGAGGAGCCCCGCACCGAAGAGGAGCCCGTAGGCCGGGACGAAGAGCTCTCCCACCATGAGCGCGAGCCCGGCGAAGAAGAGGATCAGCCCGAGCCACGAGAAGGGCAGGATCTGCATCGCCACCATGGCGAGGATCAGCGCCGCGAGGCCCAGGGTGCCTGGGACGATCAATCCCGGGTTCTGAAACTCGAGATAGAGCCCGAGGAGACCCGCCATCAACAGGAGCACTGCGACGTCGGGGCTGGCGAGGACGTGCAGGACACGCTGAAAGAAGCGCATCTCGACCTCGACGACCCGTGCGCCCGCGGCTTCGAGGGTGCGCTCCTCCCCCAACACCTCGACCACCCGACCGTCGATCTTCTCGAGGAGCTCGGCGCGGTTGTCGGCCACGAGGTCGATCACGTCGAGCTCGACCGCCTCGTCGGCGGTGATGGCTACCGATTCGCGCACGGCCTGTTGGGCCCACTCGACGTTGCGACCGCGCTCTTTCGCAATCGATTCGATGAACGCGGCCAGTAGGTTCTCGGCCTTCTCTCCGGCGAAATCTCGGGTTCCCCCGGAACCCTCCTCGCCCTCCTCCCCGGCGGGGGGCTGTTTCTGACCGCCCGGAGCCCCGCCACCGATCCCGACGGGGTGAGCGGCCCCGATGCTGGTGCCCGGCGCCATCGCGGCGACGTGGCCCGCCATCGTGATGAAGGTGCCCGCGGAACCGGCCCACGCTCCCTGGGGCGAGACAAAGACCACGACGGCGATTCGCGCGTTCAGCATCGCCTGGATGATGTCCTTGGTCGAGGACACCAGACCTCCCGGCGTGTCGAGCTCGATCACGATGGCCTGAGCGTCGGCGGCCTCGGCTTCCTCGATGCTCCGCTGGATGTAGTCGGAGGAGGCGGGGTTGATGCTTCCGGCGACCCGGATCACGTGGATATCGCCGGCGGCGCGAGCCGGGGTCGCGCCAAACCCGACGCCGAGCCAGACACCGACGATCGCGACCGCGAGAGAGGTTGCAACCCGCGCCGCGCCTCTCATCGGCGGCGCTCGCGCCGCAGTGCCTCGATGCGGTCGAGAAGCTCGCCGGCGATCGCCGGCTTCGGCGCCAACTCGAGGACCTCGTCGTCGCGGTCGGGCCACACGAAGACCACGGCGTTGGAATCGGATTCGAAGCCGGCCTCGGCGCGGCTGATGTCGTTGGCGACGACCAGATCGCACTGCTTTTGCGAGAGCTTGCGGCGTGCGGCGGCGCGCAGGTCGCGGCTCTCGGCAGCGAAGCCGACGACGACCCGCGCGCCCCCCTCCGCGCGCGAGCGCGCGCCGACCTCGGCGAGGATGTCCGGGTTGGGTACCAAGCGGAGCTCGAGACTGCCGTCACCGGCGCTGCCGCCGAGACTCTCCTTCTTGATCTTGTGCGCGGCGCGCCGCTCGGGACGGAAATCGGCGACGGCGGCCGCCCCGACGAAGACCGTCGCCGAGGCGAGTTCCGTCGCGACGGCCTCGTGCATCTCGAGGGCCGTCTCGACGTCGACCCGCTTCACGCCGTCGGGGGTGGGGAGCGGGGTCGGACCGGCTACCAGCACCACCTCCGCACCACGGCGCGCCGCGGCGGCGGCGATCGCGAAGCCCATCTTCCCCGAGGATCGGTTGGTGAGCGCCCGCACCGGGTCGAGGGGCTCGCGGGTGCCTCCCGCGGTGATCAGCACCGTCTCGCCCGCCAGCGTGCGGGGCGCGAGGAGGGCCTCCACCCGCTCGGCGATGACGGCGGGATCGCTCATCCGCCCGGCCCCTTCCCAGCCGCAGGCCAGGTAGCCCGCGTCGGGGCCGACGAAGGAGACCCCGCGCTCGCGGAGGAGCTCGACGTTCGCCTGGGTTGCGGGGTGATCCCACATGTTGACGTTCATCGCCGGCGCGACGAGCACCGGCGCGCGGGTGGCGAGGAGCAGGGTCGTCAGGAGGTCGTCCGCGTGGCCCCCGGCCATCTTGGCGAGCAGGTCTGCGGTCGCCGGCGCCACGACGACGAGATCGGCCTCGTCGGCCAGGCGAATGTGGTCGATCTGCCCCTCCTCTTCGCGATCGAAGAGGGCGACCCGCACCCCGTGACCGCTCATCGTCTGCAGCGCCAGGGGCGCTACGAACTCGAGGGCAGCGGCGGTGAGGGCACAGCGCACCTCGAAGCCCCGCGCGGTGAGGGCGCGCACCAGCTCCGGCCCCTTGTAGGCCGCGATTCCGCCGCCGATCCCGAGCAGCACTCGCCTCGGATCGGATTTCTGAACCGTGTCAGCCGTTTGAGGGCGACTTTCGAAGCGACGGCTCATGCTGTCCTCGATCTCCCGAAGGCGCGTTCGGCGGGGACCAAAGTCCTGCGAGGCTACCGGGATCTCCCCCCGTCGTCGAGCAATCCGGGGGCGCAGCGGGGTGGGCGCACCGCGCTCGTAGCGTGCCCCTCGGCGTGCGAGCGCTCGAGCATGAGGACGTCGTGGGCGGCGCGGCGATGGGGCTACGCCGACCCCACCCGCTCCTTGAGACGCGCCGCGACCACCGGCGGCACGAACTCTTCGACATTGGTGCCGAAGCGCACGAGCTCCTTCAGCCGGGACGAGCTCACGTAGAAGAACTGCTGGCTCGTCATCATGAACAGCGTCTCGATCTCGGGGTAGAGGTGGCGGTTCATCAACGCCATCTCGAACTCGTACTCGAAGTCCGAGACCGCGCGGAGCCCACGAATCACGGCGGAGGCACCGATGCGTCGCGCGTAGTCCACCAGCAGGCCGTCGAAGCTGGTCACGCGGATGCCGGGTCGATTTCCCACCACGCCTTCGAGCATCTCGACGCGTTCTTCGACCGTGAAGGTCCCTGCCTTGGTGATGTTGTGGGCCACCGCGACGACCAGCTCGTCGAAGACGGCCATCCCGCGATCGATCAGATCGAGGTGCCCATTGGTGACCGGGTCGAAGCTCGCGGGAAACAGCGCGAGACGCCGCCCCTTGTCCTGCTGCTGTCCTGCCATGCCGAGTGCCCTGCCTCTGCGAGTGCCGCGCAGCCCCGGGGCCCTGCTCCGGGGCGTCGACCGGGGAGTCTAGCTCCCTCGGGGCTCCAGGTAGACCACCACCGTATCGCCATAGCGGCGCTCGTCGAAGCGCCGAAAGCCGGGGACCTCCTCGAGGGGCTGGAAACGGCTCGTCTCCACGACGACCCCGCCCCCGGGCGCGATCAGGTCGAGCTCCGAGAGCGCGCTGAGGGCTCGACCCGCCTCCTCTCCCCGATAGGGAGGGTCGAGGAAGATCCAGTCGAAACGCCGCGGCGGCGCGGCCGCGCCGAGACGTCGCAGCAGTTGGGGCACGTCGCCGCGCAACACCTCGGCGCGCGGCTCGACGCCGAGCGTGTGTAGGTTCTCGCGCAGCACGGCGAGCACCCGGGGTGAGCGTTCGGCAAACACCGCGCGGGCCGCGCCCCGCGAGAGCGCCTCGATGCCGAGCGACCCGGTGCCGGCGTAGCCGTCCAACACCTCGCATCCGCGGAGGTCGCCGAGCGTCGCAAAGAGCGCTTCGCGGACGCGGTCGGCGGTGGGTCGCACGCTGCGCCCGCGCGGGGCCTGCAACGGACGGCCGCCGAGTTCTCCTCCGGTGACGCGCACTGATCCTCCCCGACGAACAGACAATCTAGCGACGGGTGTTGGGCTCGTGGGGCGTGCGTCCCTTGCTCGCGCGGATCGCCGCGTCTAGAATCCGCCGCCCGCGCGACGGGTGCCTCGCGCGCGATGCGACGATCCACACACGCCCACGATCGAGGAGACTGGACCGGATGGCTCAGGCGGTGAATCGGCAGAAGCGGAAACTCCCCGAACGTCTCGCACAGATTCGCGGGAACCGTTCGCAACGTCAGTTCGCGCGCGACCTCGGCGTGTTCCAACAGAACGTGAACCGCTACGAGAACGGCACCACCCCGCACACCGACTTCCTGATCCAGCTCTCTCTCAAAGAGAACGTCTCCCTCGACTGGCTCCTCCTCGGCAAAGGACGCATGCGCCGCCGGTAGAGCAAGCGCCGGGCAGAGCCCGGCGCGCGCAGCGGTGCCCACGGCACCGCGACGTCCAACAGCTTGCCGCCCACCGGTCGGCTTCCTCAGGTCCGGCAAGCCACCGGCAATGTCCACGCAGCCCCGAGCCGATCCACCGGAGAGCCCCAACGCCGCTCAGCGGTAGTTGGCTTCCCTCGCGTCTTCGCTCCCGCAAACGTCTTCGCCCTTCCCCGCCCGGCAGCGAGCGAGGACAAGGGCCCGACGCGGCAGGCGGTCCCGCGACCGACGCCCAGCGGCGGCACACCTCTTGCTCTTCTCCCCGGTGCCGCGCCTGGGGCGGCGTCGGGAGGTCTCAAGGTTGTTGCTCAAGCTCCTCGCTGTCGGGGTGGTCCTGGCCAGTACGGCCGATCATTGGACCACGTACCTCTGTCTCCGCGCTCCGGTGTCGGGCTTCGACGTCACCGAAGGCAACCCCCTCGCGGCCTGGCTCTTCGGACAGGTGGGGCTCGTCCCCGGTCTGTTGATCGACTCGCTGATCACGCTCTTCGCGGTCTTGGTCGTGGTGAAGACCGAGCTCGTGCCCCACGGTCTCAAGATCGCGTTCTTTGGCGCCGTCTTCGCGTGGACGGGGCTCGCGGTCGCCAACAACCTGGCGATCCTCCAGGCCCTGGGCCTCGCCACCTTCACGGCGTCGGCGGGCTAGACGATGGGATCCGCTGGACGCGCACCCGCGCTGTGTTTCGCGGCGCTCCTGGCTCTCCTCGCACCTTGCGCGAACCAGGCTCCGGCGCCTGGCGCTCTTCCGCCGGTGTCCGCCGCTCCGCCCGCGCTCGAGACGCCCGCAGAGCGTCCGAGCGTCTTCGACCCGGACCAGCGCCGGGCGGTTGCCGAACGCATCGAGCGCCGCGGGCGGCGCATGACGCCCGGCGAACGTCTGCGGGTGGTCGACACGATCATGCTCGCGAGTCGCGAGTACGACGTCTCGCCGCAGCTGGTGCTCGCCGTGATCGAGATCGAGAGCGCCTACAACCCCCACGCGGTGTCCCCGGTGGGCGCCATGGGGCTCATGCAGCTGATGCCGCGCACGGGCGCCGAGGTGGCGGAGCGCACTGCGGAGCGATGGCACGGCACGTCGACGCTCTTCGAGCCCGAAGCCAACATCCGGCTCGGTGTCGCCTACCTGCGCGAGCTGATCGACCGCTACGACAGCATCCGCGTCGCCCTGGCGGCGTACAACTGGGGCCCCGGCCGCATCGACCGCCGCCTCCGCCGGGGCACGGTGCTCCCCGCCGAATATCCGAACCTGGTGCTCGGGGCGTACTCCCGGGTGGGTGGGGCGCCGATCGGGTCCTAGCGAGCGCGCGCCACACCGCGAGGCGTCCTAGCCGCCGGCGGCGGCGAGCGGTGCACCGACCAGGGCCGCGAGGAAGCGATCGATGGCCGCGGAGACCGCGGCGTCGTTGCCGGCGGGCCCGTTGGCGATCAGCGCGAACACGTACTCCTGTCCCTCGGCTCCGGCGGCGACGCCGCTGAGCGACGCGACACCGTCGAGGCGCCCCGTCTTGGCGCGCACCCGGCCCCGTACGATCTCGGCGCGATCCTTGAGCGTCCCGTCCATCCCGGCGATCGGCAGCGCCGCCAGGACCTCCGGGCGGCTCGCGAAATCCCGGTCGATCTCTCGGAGCAAGGCCACCAGCAGCGCGGCGGAGACCCGGTTGTCTCGGGACAGCCCCGATCCGTCGGTCACCGCCACCCCGTCGAGGGGAAGCGCGCGTCTCGCGAGCTCGGCGCGCAACGAGCGCACCCCGTTCTCCCAGGAGCCCGGCGCGCCGGTCTCGAGCACCCCGAGCGCCTTCACCAACGCCTCGGCGATCTGGTTGTTGCTGTATTTGAGCAGGAGCTGGACGATCTCCGCCATCGTCTTGCCCCGGTGGACGTGAACCAGCGCCGCGTCGGGTGCCGCTCGGGCGGGCCGCAACCCCTGTCCGGCGGCGATCCCGTTGGCCTGGAGCTGTGCGCGGAACAGGGCCCCCGCGTACAAGGTGGGGCGCGAGGTGCTGCGGTAGATGACCCGGGGGTCGCGCCCCCGCGGCATCTTGCCGCTCACCTCCACCGCCTCACCGTCGCCCCGCGCGCTGCGACGCACGAGCAGACGCGGGGCGCCCCCGGTCGCCGTCGTGGCCTGGTTGCGCAACGTGAAATGGAGAAGCGGGGGATCGAGATCGACCCGCGCCGGCGCGCCGGGCGCCGGTCCGGGACCGATCTCGACCGCGAAGGCGCCGTAGTTCGCCGAGATGCCGCTGATCGGGGCGTGGTAGGCGCGGGCGCTCACGGGCCGCCAGCTCGGGTGCCAGCGCACATCGTCGAAGACCGAATCGTCGAGACAGATCTCGCCGCGCACCTGGCGAAGACCGGCGCGGCGCAGGTCCGCGGCGAGACGCCACCAGTCTTCCGAGGTCATCGCCGGGTCCCCGGCACCCACCACGCACAGGTCGTCGACGCCCCCGTCCTCGTCGATCGGCCCGCGCGCGACCAGTCGCGTCTCGAAGCGGTAGGCGGGCCCGAAGGCCCGGAGCGCCGCCGCCGCGGTGAGGAGCTTCTGGTTCGAGGCCGGGATCAACACCCGCGCGGGGTCGCGCGCGAAGATCTCGCGCCCGCTCGAGCGATCGACCACGAGGACCGAGAGGGCGACGTCGCGCAACGCCTTCGCGGAGAGCGCCGTGTCGAGGGCCCGCGCGAGGACCGCGTCGGGTGCGGTCGCCGGCGGAGACGCGTCGGCCCCGCGCGCCGGCGTCGACGCCACGACCGAAGCGAGACACCACGCGGTGACGGCGACGACGAAGCGAACCCTGTGCGGCACGTCCCCCCCAAAACGCGTGACCGACAGCGGCGGCGGGCCTCCGGCCCGAGCCTTGACGCCGGCGAGGCTATCCCCGAGCTTCGATGAGGGCAATCGACCTCGCGGTCCGCGCATCGCAGTCCTGCCGCGGCAGAGCGGCTGCCCAGCCGGTCCGGGGGGTCCGTGCTCAACGCGATATGGCTCGCACTGATTCTCGTCGCGGTCGCGTACGCGGCGTGGTTCGGCGACGTCCAGGAGGTCGGGCGCCAGGCTCTCGAAGGCGCCAACTCCGCGGTCGAGCTGGTGATCGGGCTGGTCGGCGCGATGGCGCTCTTTCTCGGTCTGATGCGCGTCGCACGGGACGGCGGGCTCCTCTACTGGATGACCCGGGCGATGGCGCCCGTCTTGCGGCGACTCTTTCCCGACGTCCCTCCCGACCACCCCGCGATGGGGGCGATGGTGATGAACCTGGCCTCCAACGCCCTCGGGCTGGGCAACGCCGCGACGCCCTTTGGTCTGAAGGCGATGGTCGAGTTGCAGCGGCTGAACCCGCACCCGGGCTCGGCCAGCAACGCCATGGTGCTCTTCCTGGCGATCAATGCGTCGAGCGTCGCGCTGTTTCCGACCGGGGTGATCGCGGTGCGCGCCAGCCTGGGCTCCGCGGTTCCCGACGCCATCTGGCTCCCCACCCTGCTCGCGACGAGCGCGTCGACGCTGGTGGCGATCACCGGCGCGATGCTGCTGCGGGGCCTCCCGATGTTTCGCCCGCGCCCCGAAGCGGACGCCGCCGTCGCGGATCAGGCGCCGGAGCCGGTGGCGGCGGAAGACCTCGAGCTCCCGCGGCCGCCTCCCGGCGTCTCGGTGGCCGCCCTCGGCGTCGTCGTGGTGTTCGCGCTGGCCGTCGCAGGCGGAGGCGTCGCCCAGGTCCGCGAGGCCATGACGAGCAGCGGCGTGGGGCTCTCGAGCGCGCTCCTCGACCTCGTCCAGGGCTGGTTCCTCCCGCTCTTCATCGCGACGCTGCTGCTCTGCGGGTTCGTCGGACGGGTGCGGGTCTACGAAGCGGCCGTCGAGGGAGCCAAGGAAGCCCTCGAGGTCGCGGTCCGCATCATCCCGTTTCTGGTATTGATTCTTGCCGCCCTGGCGATGTTCCGCGCCTCCGGCGCGCTGGACCTGATCATCCGCGGGATCGACCCGCTGACCAGCGCCATCGGCATCCCCGCCGAGGCGCTCCCGATGGCGCTGTTGCGGCCGCTCTCCGGATCGGGCGCCTATGGTGTGATGTTCGAGACGCTCAAGACCCAGGGTCCCGACTCCTTCGTCGGGTTCCTGGTCAGCACCCTCCAGGGGTCGACCGAAACGACCTTCTATGTGCTCACGATCTATCTCGGTGCCGCGCGGGTGCGGGATGCGCGTCACGCGCTGCCGGTGTGCCTGATGGGGGACCTCGCCGGGCTGCTGGTGGCGACAGCAGCGTGCCACGCGCTGTTCCGTTGAGTGAGCTCGAGACCCGCATCGCGACCCTGACCCGCAGCGCCGCGCGACGCGGCGTGCTGCGCGTGGAGGCGATCGCCGCCGGTCTGGGCGCCCACCGCTTCTTCCGGGTCCACTGCGACGGGGGCGAGAGCGTGATCGCCCGGGTGCCGGTGGAGCGCGTCGCGGGCAGTGGACCCGAGCCCCCGCTCGAGCCGACCCGGGCCTTCCTCGAGGCCGCCGGGCTTCCGGTGCCCCGTTCGGTGCTCCACTGCGAAGACCTCGATCTCCTGGAGGACCTGGGCTCGCGGAGCCTGCGGGACGCGGCCCGACCATCGGTGGCCGACGCCCCTGGGCTTCGCGCCCTCTACGCGTCGGCGTGTGCGTTGATCCCGCGGCTCCAGGCGCTCGAGGCGCCACCCTCTCCGCCCCCGGCCTTCTCGCGTCCGTGGATCGACTTCCTCCCCATCAAACGGCGACGCGCCCTCGAGGTAGCGCTCCCGGCCTGGCTCGGCCGGACGCCCACGCCGGCCGAACGGGGCGAGTTGGGCCGCGGCTTCGACGTGGTGGAAGCCGAGCTCGCCGGGGCGCCGAGCCGTCTCGCCCACCGCGACTTCCAGAGCTCCAACCTGATGGTGCGACGCGACGCCGAGGGCGGTGAGGAGCTGGTGATGATCGATCTCCAGGGTGCCTGTCTCGCCGCGCCGGAGTACGACCTCGTGTGTCTGCTGCGGGACTCCTATGTCGAGCTCCCCGAGAGCTGGGTGGCCGAGCTCGCCGAGAGCACGCGGCGCGCGCTCCCCGACGCCCCCGACCCGCAGCGCTTCGCCACGCGTTTCGACCTGCTCACGATCGCGCGCAAGAGCAAGGACGACGCCTTCTTTCTCGAGGCGGGGGCGCGGGGGGACGACCGCTACGTCGGCTACCACGACACCAACCGTCGCTACCTCGCGGCGGCCTCGCGACGGCTCGCCGAGCGTCATCCCTGTTTCGAGGCCTGGACCGAGTGGCTCGGCGACGCCGCCGACACGCCGGAGAACTCGCGTTGCGCGCAATGATCCTGGCGGCGGGGCTCGGCACCCGTCTCCACCCGCTGACGGAGTTGTGCGCGAAGCCGGCGCTGCCCATCCGCGGTGTGCCGATGATCGCCTACGCCCTGGCCTGGCTGCGGAGCCACGGGGTGGAGGAAGCCGCCGTGAATCTCCACCACCTGCCGCACACGGTTCGCGACGCGGTCGAGACGTGGCGTCCCGAGGGCCTCGCCGTGACCTTTTCCCACGAGCCCGAGCTCCTCGACACCGGTGGCGGGATCCGCCGCGTCGCCGACTTCCTCCGCGAGAGCGACCCGTCGATCGTGATCGCCGGCGACATGCTCCTCGACCTCGACCTCGGCACCGCGGTGAAAGCGCACCGGGCCGCCCGACGACGCGCCACCCTCGTCCTCCGCGACGACCCCCGCAGCGCCCAGTTCGGCAGCATCGGGGTCGACGACGCCGGATCGATCCGCCGCATCGCGACGCGCTTCGATCTGGGGGGCGAAGCCCGGTCGGGGCTCTACACCAGCGTCAACCTGTTCTCGCCCGCGCTCTTCGAGTCGATGCCGGACCGGGAGCGCTTTTCGCATCTCGACCACTGGTTGGTGCCACTCCTGCGGGACGGCGCCCGAGACCTCGTGGGCGTGCTCGGCTCCCCCGCCGACTCGGTGTGGGAGCCGGTGGGAACGCTCCCGGAATACCTGGAAGCCAACCTCGCTCCGCTGCCCCTACCCTACTGGCCCGGCGACGGCCCCGCGCTCGATCGCGGGGTCCGCTTCGATCCCGACCACCAGGTGGTCATCGGAGCGGGTGCCACCTTGGCGCCGGGAGCCAGCGCGCGACGCGCGGTGATCTGGGACGGGGAGACGGTGCCGGTGATGCACTGCGGCAACGGCGTGTTCGCAGGCGGGCGCTTCGTCGAGGGACGCGACGATGGCTGAGCTGGTGTTCGTGGGCACCAGCGATGCGTTTGGCGCCGGTGGGCGTCGCCAGAGCTCGATCCTGGTCGACTACGACCAGGGGATGATGCTCCTCGACTGCGCCCCCACGACGGGCACGGGGCTCGCCGCGCTGGGCGTCCCCCGCAACGCCATCGACGCGATCGCGGTGTCGCACTTTCACGCGGACCACTTCAGCGGGATTCCCCAGTTTCTGCTCGCCTCGAACTTCGAAGACCCTCGCGAGCGCCCCCTCGAGGTGATCGGCCCGCCCGGCATCGAAGCGCGTGTCTTCGATCTCGCCGCGGCGATGGGGCACGAGCTGCGCCGCACCCTGCGCTACCCACTGCGCTTTCGCGAGTGGCCCCAGGGCGAGGGCGCGACGATCGCGGTGGGTCCCGTGGAGATCACCACCTTCGCCACACGGCACCAGGAGGAGACGCGTCCCCATGCCCTGTCCCTGCGCTTCGGGGGCGTCCACGTGGTCTACAGCGGCGACACCGGTTGGTTCGACGCGCTCCCGGAGCGGGTCGGGGAGGCCGACCTCTTCGTGTGCGAGTGCAACTTCTACGACCGCGTCTTCGACTTCCACCTCAACTACCTGACGCTGCGCGAGCGCTTCTCGGACTTCCGCTGCAAGCGCATCGTGCTGACCCATTTCAGCGAGGAGATGTCGGGGCGTCGCGGCCAGCTCGAAGTGGAGACCGCCGACGACGGCATGCGCATCGCGCTCTAGGGGGTCGCGGGCGCCGGGCGCGCGCCGGCCCCGGGAGCGCTCTCCCCCAGCACCGCCGCCCGCCGGGCCCCGGTGCAGCGGGGCAAGTGGTTCGGCAAGCCGAGCACGGCATTGCGCCCCATCAGCGAGAAGGCCATCGCCTCCGCGGCGTCGGCGGGCACGCCGGCGGCGTCGAGGGACTCGAGGGGGCAGCCCGTGGCAGCGGCGATCGCGTCCATTAGAACGGGGTTCCGCGCCCCGCCGCCACCCACGAGAATCCGGGCGGGCCTCGCGGGCAGGAAGTCGCGCACGGCCCGTCCCGTCGCCTCGGCGGTGAGCGCGACGAGGGTCGCGAGGAGATCGTCGGGATCGCGTCCCGCCAAGCGCGCAACGAGTGCCTCGCCCTCGGCCAGCCCGTAGCGCTCCCGCCCGGTCGATTTGGGCGGGGGGCGCCGGAAGAACGCGTCGTCGAGGAGCTCTTCCAGCAGCGCCGGGTCACAGCGACCTCGCCGCGCCCGAATCCCGTCGCGGTCGAAGGGCTCGCGACCCTCGCTCACCAGGCCCACGACCGCGTCGAGCAACGCGTTCGCCGGCCCGACGTCGAAGGCGATCACCCCGTCGGGGTCCCCGCCGGCGGGCAGCC
>JANQRO010000392.1 GCA_028284525.1 Myxococcota bacterium
GGGTCGACGCGTGTCGGGTTCCCCAGGACCTGCGCCGCGAGGCGGCCCGGCTGGTGGGACTCTTCGCGCGCGAGGCGCGCGAACCCGACCCCAAACGGACGGCGGCGAAGCTCGTCACCGCCGAGCGCCGACTGACCCCCTTCTTCCACCCGCGCTGGGCCGAGCGGGCGCTGCTCCGGCCGCTGACGGTGATCTCTGGGATCGGTGAGCAGCGCGCGGCCTTGCTGGAGCGCCGCGGGCTCGCCGCGGTCGCCGACCTGCTCTTCACCTTCCCGGTCCGCTATGACGACCGGCGCGCCCTGCGTCGTATCGCGAGCCTCGAGGTCGGCGAGCGCGCGACCTTCCTCGGCGAGGTGCTGGCCGCCGACCTCGTGCGCGGCCGAGGTCGCGGGGGGCGGCCCCGGCGCATCCTGCAGGCGGCGGTCGGGGACGAGAGCGGCACGATCCGCCTCAAGTGGTTCCACGCGAGCGATGCCCTGCGCGACTTCGTCGCGAAGGGGTCCCGCTTGCTGGTGACCGGCACCGTCCGTCGCTACCGCTACGACAAAGAGGTGCTCCACCCGGAGATCGAACGCATCCGCAGCGACGGCGAGAACGCCGAGGACGTCATGGATCGCTACGGGGGGATCATCCCGGACTATCCGTGCCCGGAGGGCGTCCCCGCCCGCGCGTTTCGCGGCTATGTCGAGCAGGCGGTGGACGAGTACGCCGATCTCGTGCCGGGATTCCTGCCGCGGGAATGGGTGGAGGAACGCGCGCTTCCCGGTGTCGCGGAGGCCCTCGTCGCGATTCACCGCCCGGAGCCCGAGAGCGACTCGGACCTCCTGCTCAAGCGTCGCGGCGGCGCCTTCGAACGGCTGATCCTCGAGGAGCTCTACCTGCTCCAGCTGGGGCTCGCGGTGCGCCGGGCCACCCGGCGTCGCGAGAACGGCATCCCGGTGCCCGAGACCGAGGCCTCGCTGCGCGCGGCGGCCGACTCGTTGCCCTTCGTCCTCACCGGCGCCCAGCGCCGCGTGGCGGAGGAGATCGCCGCCGATCTGGGGCGCGCGTATCCGATGAATCGTCTGCTCCAGGGCGACGTCGGGAGTGGCAAGACGGCCGTGGCCTTTTTGGCCGCCCGCGCCGTCGCGGAGCAGGGCTTCCAGACCGCCCTGATGGCCCCGACCGTGCTCCTCGCCGAGCAACACGAGCGCACCCTGCGTCGCTACGCCAGCAGCGGTGACGGGGTGCGTCTCGAGCGCCTCACCGCGTCGCTCTCGCGGCGCGAGGCCGCCGCGATCCGCGGCGATCTCGCCGCCGGCCACGTGAACCTGGTCGTCGGCACCCAGGCCCTACTCCAGGGGGACGTGGACTTCCGACGGCTCGCCCTGGCGATCGTCGACGAACAACACCGCTTCGGGGTGCTGCAACGCGCGGAGCTCGCGGCGAAGACCCACGGTGGCACCGCACCCCACGTGCTCGTGATGACCGCGACGCCGATCCCCCGCACCCTCGCCCTCACGAGCTACGGCGAGCTCGACGTGTCGGTGATCGACGAGCTCCCGGCCGGGCGCTGCCCCGTCGCCACCGAGCTGTTGCGCGAAGGCGAAGGCGAGCGGGTGATGCAGGCGATCCGCGAGGCGGTGGAGCGAGGCGAGCAGGTCTACGTCGTCTACCCGCTGGTCGAGAGCTCGGAGAAGATCGATCTGCGCGCCGTCGAGGAGTCGGCGGCGCGTATCGACCGCGCGTTCCCCCGACTCCGGGTCGAGCTCGTCCACGGGCGGATCGACGCCGCCACCCGTCAGGCCCGGATGAACCGTTTCGAGCGTGGCGAGGTCGACCTCCTGGTCTCGACGACGGTGATCGAGGTCGGGGTGGACGTCCCGAACGCGACCCTCATCGTGATCGAGCACGCCGAGCGCTTCGGGCTCGCCCAGCTGCACCAGCTCCGAGGTCGGGTCGGACGCGGCGAGCGCCCGGGCCGCTGTCTGCTGGTCGCCCGGGGCTCCACCGCCGAGAGCGAGGCGCGCTTGTCCGCCCTGCTCGATACCCAGGACGGCTTCGCGATCGCCGAGGCCGATCTCAAGATCCGCGGGCCCGGCGAGTTCCTCGGGACCCGACAGCACGGCCGTCTCCCCGACCTGCGGATCGCCGACCTCGTGCGGGACGCGGCGCTGGTGGACGAAGCGCGGCGCGGCGCGCTGACCCAGGTGGAGCGCGACCCCGGACTGCGCGAGTCGCCAGCGCTGCGTCGTGCGGTGCAGGCGCGCTGGGGCGGCCGTCTCGCGCTGGCGGACGTCGGGTAGCCCCGCGGCGGCGGGACGCCCCGACCGTCAGAGCACGCCCGGGTGGATCGCGGCGCCGCCGTCGATCGCGAGGATCTGTCCGGTCACGAGATCGCTTCCGGCGATCAATCCGAGGATCGCCGTCGCGACGTCCTCCGGGTCGCAGACCCTTCGCAGGGGCACGTTGGCCTCGATGTCCTGCTTGACCTGCTCGTAGGCGTCGCCGAGCCCACCCTCGAGCCAGCGCCCGGTGATGAAGCCCGGAGCCACCGCGTTCACGCGGATCGCCGGGCCGAGGACGCGGGCGAGGGTGAGCGTCAGCATGTTGAGGGCGGCTTTGGAGGCGCAGTAGGGCAGGGAGCTCCCCGTGCCCGTCGTGCCGGCGATACTCGAGACGTTCACGATCTCCCCGCCCCCGCCCGCCTCGATCGCCCCCCGCGCCGCGCGCGCACACTGGAAGGGCCCGCGCAGATTCACCGCCATCGTGTGGTCCCACGCGGCGTCGTCGAGGGCCTCGAGGTCGCCGTGGGGCACGAAGACCGTGGTGCCCGCGTTGTTCACCAGACAGTCGAGGCGCCCGAACTCCGCGACGGCGCGCTCGACCATCCCGCGACACGCGGTGTCGTCGGCGACGTCCGCACGCACTGCGATCCCCCGCACCCCGAACGCCGCGATCTCCGCGGCGGTGGCGTCCGCGTCGCGCTGAGAGCGGCTGTAGTTGATCAGCACCGAGCAGCCGCGCCGCGCCAGCTCGAGCGCCGTCGCGCGCCCCACGCCCGTGCCGCCACCCGTCACGATCGCCGCTCGTCCCTGAAGCTCCATCTCACATCCTCCCGGGCGCTTTCGGCCCGCGTCCCGACGTTACTCTGTCCGCGTGGACGTCCTCGATCCCGGCGACACCGAGGCCACCCAGACCCGGCGTCAGCAGCTCCGCGAGCTCCTCCAGGCCGAGGCGCTCCCGTTCGAGATCCTCCGCCAGCGGATGCGCGTGGGGGTGCGGGACCTCGACGACGACCTCCGCCACCTCGAGCGCAGCGCGCGGCGACGCGGCGAACGTCTCGAGGTGACTCCGCCCGAGTGCGGAGACTGCGGCTTCCGCTTCGACCGGCGGGTCGAGGGGGCGCGCTCGCGCTTCTCGAAGCCGGGCCGCTGTCCGCGCTGTCGCAGCCGCCGGGTGCGCCACGCGGTGATCGGGCTCCGCGGGTCCTAGGGGCTTGGCCGTCTAGACGATCTCCGCCTCGATCAGATGGGGCCCCTCTTCGGCGACGGCCCGGCGGATCGACTCGCACAGGGCTTCGGCGCGGTCGACGCGCTCGCTCGGGACCCCGAAGCCCCGGGCCAGCGCGCACCAGTCGATGGGGGGGCGCCGGAGCTCGGTGAAGGCCCTGGCGCTCTCGCCGACGCTCTCGCCGGAGCGACTGAGCTCGACCTCGAGGATGCGGTAGCTGCGGTTCGAGCAGACGACCGTGGTGACGTTGAGCCCCTCCCGCGCCTGGGACCAGAGGCCCTGCAGCGTATAGAGCCCGCTGCCGTCCGCCTGGAGCGAGAGCACCGGTCGCTCCGGGGCCGCCAACGCGGCGCCGAGGGCGGCGGGGATTCCCATGCCGATGGCTCCGCCGGTGATGCAGAGATGGTCGTAGCGGGGGGCCGCCGCCGCGGCCTCCCAGTACCCGGTGGACGAGGTGAGCGCCTCGTCCACCACGATCGCGCCCTCGGGTTGCACCGAGGCGACGGCCCGACTGAAGGTCACCGGGTCGAGGCGCCCACTCGGCGACTCGGGTCGCGCCGTCCCGGCCGGGGCGGCCGGCGGAGCGTCGAGGGCGTCGGCGAGGGCCTCGAGGGCTCCCACCCCGTCCTCGTCGAGCCCCGCCAGGGCTTCGCGGGCACAGCCCTCTCCGAGCACCTGGCTGGGCACCTTCGGGTAGCCGAAGAAGGTCACCGGCTCCTCCGCCTCGACCAGTACGACTCGTTCGAGGGATTCGACACAACTCGCCGCTGGCTCAGGGAAATACGGAAGTCGTTCGACGGTGGGGAGAGCGCCGCCGCGGGCGCTGCAGGCGGGGAAGCTCCCGGTGAGGAGGCGGCACCCGGTGGCGGCGGCGATCCGACCGGCAGCGAGGACACCGCGCTCACCCAGGGTCGCGCCCCCGAGCCACAGCGCCGCGCTCGCGCCGCCGTCGCGCAGGGTGCGCGCAGCGCGGTCCCGCACCGCGTCGGACACCGTCGACGGGGCGGTGCTCTCCAGGGGTTCGGCCGCCGCGTCGGCCGCGTCCCACTGGGCGTCGGCGGGCACGATCAGGAAGCACAGGCGTCCGGGCTGCTCCCGCGCCGCACGGTCGGCCGCCGCAAAGTCCCGCGCCACCGTCTTCGCGTCCGAACACGTGGTGACCCACGCGGTGGGCGAGATCGCCCGGGCCAGGCCTTCGATGTCTCCGGCGAGGGGCGGATCGTGGGGGAGGTGCCAGCTCGCGTGCTCGCCGATCACCACGACCATCGAGGTCCGCGCGCGCCGGGCGTTGTGGAGGTTCGCCAGGCCGTTGGCGAGGCCCGGGGCGAGGTGAAGGAGCACCAGGGCCGGGCGCCCCGCGATGCGTGCGTAGCCGTCGGCGGCGCCGGTGCAGGCGCCCTCGAACAAGCCCAGCACCGGGCGCAGCCCCGGCACGCTGTCGATGGCGGCCACCAGCGGCATCTCGGTGGTGCCGGGGTTGGCGAAACAGATGTCGTAGCCCGCGCGCACCGCGGTCTGGACCAGAGATTCAGCCCCGTTCATCCTCGTGCTTCCCTTCCTGCGGGCCCGCCGCGGGTCGCGGCGCACCCCCGGTGGGTCGGGGCGAGCACGGAGAGGAGGGCTCCGAGCGGCGCCGCGCGGCCGGAAAGGTACCGCGATAAGGGCGCGAAAGGTCTGGCATCCCGGGGATTTGACGAGTAGGTTCTCCGCCGGCCGGCCACCCCCTCGGGAGCCGGCCTCGGCGCCCGCAGAGCCAATCACGGCACAGGTCGACCCCACGTTCGCAGCCGGCTGGTCCGGCGCGGGGGAACCCCGGCTCGACCGCCGGAGCGCCGCGTTTTCCGACCCTCGTCTTGTGGAGTGTGTGGATCGATGATCGTCCTCCTCGCGTTGTTCGCCGCCCTCGTCGCCCTGGTGGCGGCATTCATGTTGTACTCGAGCGTGAAGGCGGTGAGCGCCTCCGACGAGCGCGCCGTCGAGATCTCGGGCGCGATCGCCGAGGGCGCGTCGGCCTTCCTGGCCCGTCAGTACCGCACCGTCGCCATCGTGGGCGTGCCGATCGCCGTACTCCTGGCCCTCGTCTTCGGCATGTGGATGGCCGTGGGCTTCGTCGTCGGAGCCGTCGCGAGCGCCGCGGCGGGAATCCTCGGGATGCGGGTCTCGGTGGAGTCGAACGTCCGGGTGGCCGAGGCGGCCAAGACCGGCTTCCGGGGTGCCTTCGACCTGGCCTTCAAGGGCGGGGCCGTGACCGGCCTCATGGTGGTGGGCGCCGCCCTGCTGGCGCTGGCGGTCTTCGCCTACGCGATCCTCGACGCCGGGTACACGGGCTTGAGCGTCGAGGAGCAGGCGGTCCTCAAGACCAAGATCCAGGCGCTGATCGGTCTGGGTTTTGGCGGCTCGTTGATCTCGGTCTTCGCCCGCCTCGGCGGTGGGATCTTCACCAAGGGCGCCGACGTCGGCGCCGACCTGGTCGGGAAGGTCGAGGCCAACATCCCCGAGGACGACCCCCGGAACCCCGCCGTGATCGCCGACAACGTGGG
>JANQRO010000398.1 GCA_028284525.1 Myxococcota bacterium
TGCACCGACACGAGGCGCGCGCCCAGGGTGTCGGAGACCGAGCGCAACGCCGCCTGGAGCAAGGCCGCCGGCTCGGTCTCGCGGGTCATCGCCTCGCACACAGCTCGCGCCACCTCGGCGCCCGTGGCGCCGGCGCCCGGATCCGGGTCGTCCGCCTCGGGGACCGTCATCGCCGCCATCTCGTCGGCGGCCTCGTCCATCCGTTGCTGCGCCGTGAACGCGAGCAAGCGCAGCAGCGTCAGGTCCTCCTGGGCGAAGACCCGACCGGTCTCGGGGTCGGTGGCGCACAAGACGCCTCGCGCCTCGCTCGCCCCGGGCGTCGACAGCGGCACCGCGACGAAGGACCCGGAGTGGTAGTGCGGACGGCGGGGCAGGCGGAAGCGTCCGTCGTTCTCGACGTCGCCGACCAGGAGTGCCTGGCCCTTCGCGGCGACTTGCCCGGCGACACCGTCGCCGACCTGGACCCGATCGAGCTCGGCGAGGGGAAGCTTGTGACCGACCGCGGCGGCGACACGCAACGGTTCGCCCTCGCGCACCAAGAGCGACGTCTTCGATGCGCCGAGCACCCGCGACGCCGCCTCGGCCACCATGGCGTGGAGGGTCTCGGCCGGCTCGGTCGGGTCGAGAGATCCGATCCGCTGCACCTCGTCGATCAGACGTTCGATTCGCGCGCGCAGGGTCGCCCAGTCGCGCGCCACACCGTAGGACTCGAGTGCGCGACGCACCGCGAGCCGCGTCTCCTGCTCGTGGATCGGCTTGGCGAGGTAGTCGCAGGCGCCGAGCCCGAGCGCGTCGAGGACGGCCTCTTGCCCGGTGTGCGAGGACAGCACGATCACACGCAGCTCGGGGCGCACCGCCCGCACCCGCTCGAGGACCTGGAGCCCGCTCTGGTCGGGGAGCTGGATGTCGAGGACCATGACGCCAACCCGCGGGTCCATCGCGAGCTCGGCCGCCTGGGCGCCGTCCTCCGCGAGCAGGAAGGGGATCCCGTCGGCCATCAGAAGATCGCGGATCGACTCGCGGAAGAAGCGCTCGTCGTCGACGATCAGGACACAATCGCCGTTGGGACCGCTGGTGGAGTCGCTGGGAAGGCCACTCGTGGGGTCGCTCGCTGCCACGCTGCTCGCTCCGCGCCGTCGGCGTTCCGGGACGCGCCCATGCTAGAGGATAAAGCGGGAGAGATCCTCGTCGCGGGCCAGGTCGCCCAGTCGCTCCTCGACGAAGACACGGTCGACGGCGATGTGCTGGCCCCCGAGGTCCGGCGCATCGAAGCTCACCGCATCGAGCATGCGCTCGATGACGGTGTGGAGCCGACGCGCTCCGATGTTGTCGGTGCGCTGGTTGACCCCGGCCGCGATCTCGGCGATGGCCCGCACGCCGTCCTCGCGAAAGTCGAGGGTGACGCCCTCGGTCGCGAGGAGCGCCGCGTACTGCTTGACGAGCGAGTTGTCGGGCTCGGTGAGGATGCGCACGAAGTCGTCCTCGCCGAGGTTGGCGAGCTCGACGCGGATCGGGAAACGACCCTGGAGCTCGGGGATGAGGTCCGAAGGCTTCGCCACGTGGAAGGCGCCGGCGGCCACGAAGAGGATGTGGTCGGTGCGCACGGGCCCGTGTTTGGTCTGCACCGACGAGCCCTCGACGATCGGGAGCAGGTCGCGCTGCACCCCCTCGCGCGAGACGTCCGGCCCGCCGTGCGCGCTCGCGCCGACGGCGATCTTGTCGATCTCGTCGATGAACACGATTCCGCTCTGCTCGACCCGCTCGACGGCGCGCTCGCGGGCCTGTTCGGCGTCGACCAGACGACTCGCCTCCTCCGCGGCCAGCGCTTCGCGCGCGGCGGGGATCTTCATGCGGCGCTTGCGCGACTGGTTGGGCAGCAGGTTGCCGAGGAGGTCCTTGAACTGGAACCCCATCTCCTCCATGCCCTGGGGCGTCATCACCGACATCGTGGGCGTCGTCGTGTCGACCACATCGATCTCGACCTCGCGTTCGTCGAGGGCACCCTCGCGCAGCATGCGACGCAGCTTCTCCCGGGTCTCGCCCCCGACCGGCACCGGATCGGTCCCCGGCGTCGGCGAGACCGGGAGCAGGACGTCGAGGAGCCGATCCTCGGCGCGCTCCTCGGCCTTGGCCCGCACCCGCTGGGTCTCCTCCTCGGTCACCATGCCGACGGCGAGCTCGGTGAGATCGCGCACGATCGACTCGACGTCGCGTCCGACGTAGCCGACCTCGGTGAACTTCGAGGCTTCGACCTTGAGAAAGGGAGCCTGGGCCAAGCGCGCCAGCCGGCGGGCGATCTCGGTCTTGCCGACCCCGGTCGGGCCGATCATGATGATGTTCTTCGGCGCGATCTCGTCGCGTAGCGCTTCGGGGACCTGTCGGCGGCGCCAGCGGTTGCGCAACGCGATCGCCACGGCGCGTTTGGCGTCGCGCTGGCCGACGATGTAGCGGTCGAGCTCGGAGACGATCTCTCGCGGGGTAAAGGACCGCCCTTCGCTCATGGCTCGCTCCGTTCGATCATCGGCCGTGTCGTTCATCGCGCGGCGGGCTCGGGCAGGGTCACCACCTCGACCCGATCGTTGGTGTAGACGCAGATCTCGGCGGCCACGGCGAGGGACTCGCGCACCACGGCCTCGGCGGAGAGCTCGGTGTGTTGTCGGAGCGCCCGGGCCGCGGCGAGGGCGTAGGCGCCCCCCGACCCGATCGCCGCGATGCCGTCGTCGGGCTCGAGCACATCACCGTTGCCCGATACCACCAGAAGCGCCCCCGGGTCGCCCACCACGAGCATCGCCTCGAGCCGCCGCAGGGCGCGGTCGGTCCGCCACTCCTTGGCGAGCTCGACCGCGGCGCGACGCACGTTGCCCGGGTGGGCCTCGAGCTTCGCTTCGAGCCGCTCGTAGAGCGCGAGACCGTCGGCCGCCCCGCCCGCGAAGCCCACCACGGCGCGCCCGGCCGCCGCGGGCCGCACCTTCTGGGCCCGGTGCTTCACGACGGTGTCGCCGATCGTGACCTGGCCGCCGGCGCCCATGCTGAGCACGCCGTCGCGCAGCACGGCCAGCACGGTGGTCGCGCGGACGCGAGACCCGCTCACGCGTCGGGCTCCTCACCGTCTCCGCGCCGCCGAGCGCCACCGTCCCCGTCGGCGGCGGCGCGGGGATGGGCGCGGTCGTACACCTCGAAGAGACGCGCCGCCGAGACCGCGGTGTAGCGCTGGGTGGTGCTGAGGCTCGCGTGTCCCAAGAGCTCCTGGATCTCCCGAAGGTCGGCCCCCATGTCGAGGAGATGGGTGGCGTAGCTGTGGCGCAAGCGGTGCGGGTGCACCCGGCCCGGCAGGCCCGCTCGCCGCGCCCGCTCGCGGAGGATGCGGCGCACCGAGCGCTGCGAAAGCCGTCCCCGCCCACGCGCCGCCAGGGCGCGGAAGAGCGGCTCGCCTTGGTAGCCCGGGCCCCTCCTGAGCGCCAGATAGTCGTCGACGGCGCGGCGCGCCGCCGCGGGCAGCGGGACGATCCGCTCCTTGCGGCCCTTGCCCAGGACCCGCACCTCGCGCCCCCGCAGGTCGACGTCCCGGACGTCGAGGGCCACGAGCTCGCCCACCCTCAGCCCCGCACCGTAGAGCAACTCGACGATCGCGCGGTCGCGCCGGTGGGCCTCGTCGGGACGACCCGCCGGATCCTCCTCCACCAGGGTCTCGCAGTCGTCGACGGAGAGCGGTCGGGGGAGCGGGTCGGGACGGCGCGGCGCGCGAATCCCGGCGCTCGGGTCGCGGTCGACCCGGCCGGTATGACGCAGATAGCGGTAGAGCGAGCGGATCGCGGCGAGCTTGCGTCCGAGGGTGGTCGGGTGGAGCTCGCGGTGCCGCGCCGCGAGAAAGGCCCGCACGTCGTCGGGCTCGACGCGGCCGGGCTCGGCGGTATCGCCGAGGAAGTCGCGAAACTGCCGCAGGTCGGTGGCGTAGGCGCGCCGCGTTCGGGGCGAGAGGTTGCGCTCGCGGTCGAGGAAGGTGTCGAAATCGCGCAGCACCGCGTCGAAGGACGTCTCGCTCACGGCGCCACCGCCTCGCACCACGGCGCGAAGTCCGCCAGGGCGCGCTGCGTCATCCGCTCGTGACGCTCGCGTTTGGGCTCTTTGCGGCGTGTGCCCCCGGGTGCCGCGGGCGGCGGCGGGAGCGGATCGAAGAGGCCGAAGGTCACGTTCATCGGCTGGAAGCGCTCGGGGGACGCCTCCCGCAGATAGCGCAGCAGGCTCCCGTGGGCGGTCGTCGCCGGGGGCGGCGCCAGCGCCGCGCCGCGCGCGTCGGCCGCGGCGAAGAGACCGGCCAGACCGCCGAGGGCCGCCGACTCGACGTAGCCCTCCACGCCCGCGAGCTGCCCGGCGACGCGCAGACCGGGTCGTTGGCGGACCCCGAGGTCGGCGACGAGGTGGCGCGGTGCATTGATGTAGGTGTTGCGATGCACCGAGCCGAAGCGGGCGAACACGGCCTCCCGCATCCCCGGGAGCGAGCGGAAGATCTCGCGCTGGGCGCCGATCCGGAGCTTGGTCTGGAAGCCCACGAGGCTCCGCAGCACGCCGCGCCGGTCCTCCTGACGCAGCTGGACCACCGCGTGGGGCCGGCGCCCGGTCTTCGGGTCGCGGAGACCCACGGGTTTCATCGGACCGTAGGCGAGGGTCTTGGGCCCGCGACGGGCCATCTCTTCGATGGGCAGACATCCCTCGAAGTAGAGCGAGCGTTCGAAGGGGTGCAGCGGCACGGTGTCGGCGGCGAGCAACGCGTCGACGAAGTCCCCGTAGGCGGGCGCATCGAGGGGAAGGTTCAGGTAGTCCCCCTCCCCGTCCTCCCAACGCGACGCGCGGAACGCGAACGCGGGGTCGATCGAGTCGGCGTAGACCACCGGGGAGATCGAGTCGTAGAAGTACAGGGACTCCTCGCCCAGCAGGGTCTGGAGCTCGGCGGCCAGCTCGGGATCGGTGAGCGGACCGGTCGCGAGAATCACCTGTTCGTCGTCGGGGAGCTTGGGCAGGCGCTCCCGGCGCAGCTCGATCCCCGGGTGCTCCTCGATCCGCTCGGTGACGTGACGGGCGAAGGCCTCCCGATCGACGGCCAGGGCGCGACCCGCGGGTACCGCGGCGGCGTCGGCCGCGGCGAGGATCAGGGAGCCGAAGCGACGCATCTCCTCCTTGAGGAGCCCCACGGCGTTCGCCAGCTGATTCGACCGCAGCGAGTTACTGCACACGAGCTCGGCCAGGTCACCACCCTGGTGGGCAGGCGAGCGGTGCTCGGGGCGCATCTCGAACAGACGCACGCGCAGGCCGCGGCGCGCGGCCTGCCACGCCGCCTCGCACCCAGCGAGCCCACCCCCGACGACGACCAGATCCGTCACGGGGCCAACATAGCCCTCAGCGCTCGGCGACGATCCGGCCGTCGGGCCCGACCCGGACCCGACCGTCGAGTTCGAGGGCCACGACCTCGCGGGCGACCTCGTCGACCTCGAGGCCCGTACGCCGGGCGAGATCGTCGAGGGACACGGGCCCCTCCGCGATCGCCCGGAGCAGCGGCGGAGCCTCCTCGACGCCCGGCGCCTCCTGTGTCGCGAGACCCAGCGCCGCGAGGAGATCGTCGGCGCCGAGGGCCACCCCCGCGCCGTCTCGAAGCAGGAGGTTCGGTCCTTCGCTCGAGGCGAGGTCGATCGGCCCCGGTACCGCGAGCACCTCGCGGCCCTGCTCGAGGGCGTGGCGCGCCGTGAGGAGCGATCCGCTGCGGCGGCGCGCCTCGGCCACCACGACGGCGCGACACAACCCGCTGATGATGCGGTTGCGCAGCGGGAAGTAGTGCTTGCGCGGCCCAACGCCCGGTGGGAACTCGGTCACGAGGGCGCCACGACGCACAATCTCCTCGGCGAGTCCGCGGTGAGCGGCCGGGTAGAGGAAGTCGGGGCCGTGGGCGAGCACGGCGACCGTGGCCGGCCCGCTCGCGCGCCCCGCCAACGCGCCGCGGTGTGCGGCGGCGTCGACCCCCCGCGCCAGACCCGAGACCACCACCGCGCCGGCCGCGGCCGCCCCACGGGCCAGGGCGATGGCCGCGTCCACTCCGTACTGGGTGGCCCGGCGGGCGCCGACGATCGCGACCCGCGGCGCCGCGAAGACGGCTTCGTCGCCGCGTACCCAGAGCATCGCCGGCGGGTCGCTCAACGCGCGCAGGGGCTCGGGGTAGCGGGGGTCGGCCCACGGCAACGCCCACCACCCCTCCGCCTCGAGACGGGCCAGCAGCGCCTCGTTCGGCGGGTCACCGTGGGGGGGCAGACGCTTCGTGGCCGCCAGCGACGCGAGCGAGTCGTGGGGGACGAGTAGAGCGTGGCTGCGCTCGGGGGCGAGGACGAGTCGGCGTTGCAGCTCCCACCACTCGAAGAGCGATGCGGACGGATCCGCCCGCGTCGCCCCGTCCCCTCTCGTCGGGGTGCCGAGTCCCATCGGCGACGCTCCCAGGACCGGGTGCCCCGCCGATCTAGCAGACGGACGGGGGAGGACCGCAGTCCTCCTCCGTCACGAGTCGGTCGCCGCTCTAGCGGAGCGTGCGGAAGGTGTCGCCCCGCTCGATCTCGGACGACGAGTAGGTCACGATCGCCACCGAGGTGTCCGGATCGGCGCTGATCACGACGAGACCGGCCACGACGTCCTCGGGAAGCTTCACGCTGCGATTCTGGATGGCGTCGCGGGCGCTGCCCTTGTCGCGATAGATCTCGAGGGGCGCCCCCACCTCCATGCCGTCCTCGGTCCCGCGGTTCAGGAACACGAGATCGCGCTGTGCCATGACGGTGCGGCTGCTCTGGAAGTGCGCCACGAGGCCGTCGACCTCGGCACCGCCGGGCCCGCGCATCGGCACCTCCTGGTCGAGGTGCTCCTGGGGCAGGATGCGGTCGCCGCGCTCGATCTCGGCGTAGGACTGTCGGATCACCGCTTCGGAGCTCTCGCCGCTGGTGCGGGTCACCTCGAGCCAGCCGAGGCGCTCGACGAGGACGCCGATCTTGCGGTTGGTGGCCGGGTCGCGCACTTCCTCACTCGCGCGGACGATCGAGAAGCGGTCGCCCTCGGACACTTCGCCGCCGCCGAGGTTCACGTAGGCGCGCCGGGTTTCGCTGAGCAGACGGTGCGGGCTCGGGCTGTCGACGATCGAGCCCGCACCTTCGTACGCCTCTTCGCTGACGTAGGCCACGGAGTGCATCCCGGGGTAGGTGAAGGACTGGTAGCTGGGCTGCACGGGGGTCGCGTCGACGAACTCGTCCACCGCGGCGGGCGGGAGCTCCTCGATCGGCATTTCGTCGATCATCGGACTCCGGGCGAGCAGCTCGGCCGCCTCTTCCGGGGTCACGCGCTTCATCTTGCTCGGCGTGATCCAGATCTGATCGCCGGGGAAGATCCGGTGCGGGTTCGCCACGCCGGGGTTCGATTCCCAGATCGACGGCCACACCCAGGGCGTCCCGAGGTACGCGGCCGAGATGTCCCACAAGGTGTCGCCACCGACGACGACGTGGATGCGCCCCTGCTCGCCGGCCTCGTCGTAGCCGATCGGTCCGAGGGCCGGCTCGACCGGCTCTTCGGGCAGGAGGTCGGTCTCCGCCCCGTCCGGGGTGAGGTCGACCAGACCGGCTTCGGCGTCGAACTCGAGCTCGATCTCGCCGCCGTCGACCGCGATCTCGTCCGCCGCGATCACGCCGAGCGAGCCATCGTCGCCCATCTCCGCCGGTGCCATCTCCTCTCCGAACGCCTCGGCCTCCACGGCCTCTACGGCCCCGGGAAACTCAGCGCCCTCGGTCTCGAGGGGGGAGCCACCGAGCAGGGACTCCACCGAGTCGTCGGCGGCCTGCTGGGCGGGCGCACTTCCCGCGCCAACCCCCGTGGCGAGAAGCGCTGCGAGAAAGACGGTGATCCACTGCATTCCGATCCCTCCGGACGGCAAAGACCTGTGGCTGCCTCCCGCGCGGCGGCGGGGGCGTGCGCTCCGCGCCGACGGCGCGGAGACACCCGTCCTTCTATCGGTCCCGGGCGGAGGCCACTGAAGGGTGGATTCCGCCTAGCTCCCTGCGGGGCCGAGGCGGTCGTTGAGCGCCCGGAGGTCGGTGACCCAGGCGGGCTCGCCGTCGCTGGCGATCGCCGGGAAGGCCTCTAGAGCGGTGGCGGCCGACTCGCGAGCCCCTTCCAGGTTGCCGTCGCCCTCCTGGGCGAGCGCGAGGTGGTAGCGGATCAACGACAGGTCCCGGCTGTCCACCGGGGACAGGTTGATCGCCTCCTTGAAGTAGTCGACGGCGGTGCCGTGAATCGATTTCTTGTAGAGCACCCAACCCAGGGTGTCGGAGGTGTTGGCGTTGTCGGGGAGGAGCTGCTTGGCCTCGCGGGCGAGGTCGAGGGCCCGGTCGAGCTCGCGATTCTCCTCGGCCAGCAGGTAGGCGAGGTTGTTCTTGGCCACGGCGAGGTTCGGGTCGAGCCGCACCGCGTCCTCGTACTTCGCGAGCGCGTCCGCGCGTCGTCCCCCCATCTCGTAGAGGGTGCCGAGGGCGAAGTGCAGGGGCGCGCTGTTCGGCCGGGCGGCGACCGCCGCCTCGTAGGTCTTGAGCCCGTCGTCGAAACGCCGGGTCAGGAAGTAGTACTGCGCCAGCGCCTGGTAGGTGGCGAGGTCGTTCGGCGCGAGCTCGACCGCGCGCCGGAGCTCGGCCTCCGCCGCGTCGCCCTGCCCGGTGTAGAGGAGCGCGAGACCGTGGAGACGGGCGATGGCGCCGTCCTCGGGTCGCGCCTCGGCGGCCGCGGCGAGCCGCTCGAGGGCCGCGGCACTGTTGCCGAGCTTGCGCTCGAGGTCGAGGTAGTGGGCCAGGACCTCCGGGTGGTAGGGCGCGCGGTCGAGCGCCGCGGCGAGCCCGTCGCGCGCGGCGGCATCGTTGCCCGCGAGGTCGTTGAGACGCGCCAGGGCGAAGAGCACCTCGGCGTTGCGGGACGCCGGCGGGATGGCCTCGAGCATCTCCCGGGCCTGGTCGGGCTCGCGGAGCCGGACGTAGCTCTGCGCCCCGAGGAGCCGGGCCGCCACGTCGCCGGGCTGCTCGGCGAGGACGCGGCGGATCTCCTCGACGGCGGCGGCGTGCTCGCCGAGGTCGGCGTTGAGCCGGGCCAGCAGACGACGCGCGGCCAGCGACGAGGCATCGATCTCGAGGGCGCGGAGCACCGAGTCACGCGCCTCGTCGCGTCGGCCGAGCTGGCGCAGCGAGGTGGCGAGCATCAGGTATCCGGCCGAAGAACTGGGGCGCTCGCGCACCACGTGCTGCAGGGCTTCCTGGGCGCGCTCGTACTCCCCGTCGATCAGGTCGAGTCGAGCGCCGACAAAGGTCGCTTCGATCATGTCCGGGTTTGCGGCGCGCACGTCGTCGGTGATGCCGCGAGCCTCGGCGATCGCGGCGGCGGCGCTGCCGCCGCGGCGACCCCTGGTGTCGAGGAGCAGCTCGGCCTTGCGAAGTCGCGCCAGCGCGCTCTGGGGGTCGCGGTCGAGGGCTCGCTCGACCGCGGCGAAGGCGCCGTCGAAGTCGCCGTAGCGGCCGCGAAACACCGAGAGTTTCACGAAGGGGTCCACGCCCGATGCGTTCTCGGCGACTTTCAGCAGGAACGCGTCGGCGCGCTCGCGCTCGCCACGCGCCGCGTAGAAAGCAGCCAACGAGTCGGCGAGCTCGAGGTCACCGGTCTCGTCGTAGCCTCCCTGGAGCAGCGACTCCACCTCCTCGTAGCGGCCCTGCGAATAGTAGAAGCTCGAGAATCGACGGATCGTCTGGGTGCGCTCGTCCGGGTTCGCCACCTCGATGGCGTTGCGGAACGCGGCTTCGGCCGCGGCGCCGCTCGCCGGATCGGCGGCGTAGAAGCGCGCCTGGGCCAGGTAGCTGCTGGCGCTCGGATCGAGCTCCACGAGACGTGCGAGCAGCTTGCCCGCTCGCTCGCGATCGTCCCGACGGGCGAAGAAACCCGCTGCAGACGCCACGACGTGGGGCTCGTCGGGGGCGAGTTGCAGCGCCTCGGTGTAGGCCTCGCCCGCTTCGTCGCGGCGAGCGAGCGCCTCGAGCACCCGGGCGCGTAGCAGCCGCGCGTCGTAGCGATCGGGCTCGGCCGCGATCACGGCGTCGGCCTGCTGGAGGGCCTCCGCGCGTTGCTCTTCCTTTCCGAAGAGCAGGAAGTTGCCGTAGGCGACCCGCGCGTCGAGGTTCGAGGGATCGAGACGCACCGCCTCGTGAAACTCCCAGTAGGCCTTGGCCGGCTCCCGGGTCGCGAGGTAGGCGCGGGCGAGCCCGTAGCGCGCATCCGCGTCGTCCGGGTGGAGCTGGAGCGCGTTGCGGTACTCGATCACCGCCTCCGCGGCCTTGCCCTCGTCGCGAAACGCCTCGGCGCGGTCGAAGTGGACCTTGGCGCGCTCGAGATCGTCTCCACAGGCGATCGCTCCGGTCAGCAGGATCGCCGATGCCAGCGCGATTGCGTGCCATCCAGTCGTGTCGGTTCGCGGATTCACGGCTGTCCCCCAGTCGATACGAAGCATATCGGTCGTGTGTGCCGCCACCAGCGCGGCGCGACCGTCAGGCCTCGGGCTCGCCCCCCTGCCCGCGGTTGCGTCTCCACGAGGGATGGGTGATCCCGATGCGTCGGATCATGTAGTTGAGCTTGCGGCGCGAGACGCCGAGCCGGGACGCGGCGTCCTTCTGCACCCAGTCGCAGTGCTCGAGAGCCGAGCGAACGAGCTGCTCCTCGACCCGCTCGAGCGTCCACTCTCCGCGCTCCCAGGGCGGGGTCGCCTCCGCGACGGCCGCTCCCGCACCGGGCCCGCCGTCGAGGTCGACCTCGTCGACCCGCTCGCCCTCCGAGAGCAGCACGGCGCGCTCGATCGCGTTGCGGAGCTCCCGGACGTTGCCTGGCCACGCGTAGCTCCGCATGAGCCGCAGGGCCGCGTCTCCGAAGACCCGCGCAGGGCGTCCCATCTCCGCAGCGAAATGGTCGAGAAAGTGCTGGGCCAGCACCTCGATGTCCTCGGGGCGCTCGCGCAGGGGCGGCAGTTGGATCCGGATCACGTTCAGACGGAAGTAGAGGTCCTCGCGGAAACGGCCGGCGGCGATCTCGTCCTCGAGGGCCTGGTTGGTCGCGGCGACGATCCGCACGTCGACCTCGATCGGCCGGGTGCCGCCGAGACGGTGGAACTCCCGCTCCTGCAACACGCGCAAAAGCTTGGCCTGGGTGGTGGTCGCGAGATCGCCGATCTCGTCGAGGAAGAGCGTCCCGCCGTGGGCCTGCTCGAAACGTCCGACCCGGGTGCGGTCGGCTCCCGTGAAGGCGCCGCGCTCGTGACCGAAGAGCTCGGACTCGAGGAGGGTCTCGGGGAGCGCCGCGCAGTTCACCTTCACGAAGGGCGCCTGGCTGCGCTCCGAGCATTCGTGGATGAGCCCGGCGACGAGCTCCTTGCCGGTCCCGGTCTCCCCGGTCACCAGCACCGTCGAGGGCGAGGACGCGACGCGCTGCGCGAGCTCCACCGCGTCGCGCAACGCGTCGCTCGAGCCGATCAGGTTGTGGGCGCCGAGACGCTCGGCGCGTTCGGCGCGGAGATGATCCACCTCGCGCACGAGCCGCCCGTGTTCGAGGGCGCGACTCACCCGCAGCTCGAGCTGCTCGAGCTCGAAGGGCTTCTGGACGAAATCGAACGCGCCGCGGCGCATCGCTTCGACCGCGCTGTCGATACTCCCGTAGGCGGTCATCAACAGGACCGCGGTCGTCGCGCTCGCCTCCCGCGCCGCGTCGAGCACCTCGAGACCGGGCGCGCCGGGGAGCCGCAGATCGGTGACCACGGCGTCGAAGGGGACGCGTTCCGAGCGCAACCTGGCGATCGCCTCGTCGCCGGCTGCGGCCTGCTCGACCGTCGCTCCCGCGTCACCCAACGCGCGGGCGATGCCGCGGCGCAGCCTGTCGTTGTCCTCGACGACGAGGATGCGAGCGCCGTTCACGCCGCGCCCTCCGCCGCGCGAGCCGCGTCGTCGCGAACACAGGGCAGGAGAAGACGAAAGCAGGTCCCGGCAGCGGGGGCGCTCTCGAGCTCGATTCGACCGCCGTGGGCCGCCACCTGCTTCTGGGCGAGCGCGAGACCCACCCCCGAGCCGTGCTCCTTGGTGGTGAAGAAGGGGTAGAAGATCCGCTCGCGCTGCTCGGCCGGGATGCCCGGTCCGTTGTCGGCCACCCACAGGGCGATCTCCGCGCGGTCCGGCGCGGCGCTCGCGCCGATCCGGAGACGTTGGTCGGCCGGGTCCTTGTCCGCGAGGGCTTCGCAGGCGTTGAGGATGAGGTTGGTGAGCGCCGCCCGCACCCCGTCGACGTCGACGAGCAGAGGCGGCAGAGGGGCCGCGGGAAACTCCCGTACGACCGTCCCCCGGAACCCGCTCCGGGCCCGGGCCAAACGCAGCGACTGCTCGAGGAGGTCGGTCGGATCGGCGGGCTCGGTCTCCAGCGCGACCGGGCGTACGAACTCGAGACTCTGGTGGACGGTCTCGGCCACCCGGGCGACCTCGCCGCGCAGGTCTTTCACGAGGGCGAGGGCGTCCGGGTCGTCGCGAATCTGTCGTTTCAACAACCCGGCGGAGATCTCCATCGCGGCGAGCGGGTTGCGGATCTCGTGGGCGAGACCGGCCGCCATCTCGCCGAGGGCCACGAGACGCTCTCGGAGTTGTTCGCGAGCTGCCCGGCGCTCGATCGGCGTGAGA
Source organism: Myxococcota bacterium (assembly GCA_028284525.1). GTDB lineage: Bacteria > Myxococcota_A > UBA9160 > UBA9160 > PR03 > JANQRO01. The sequence goes on from JANQRO010000398.1 coordinate 12,756, forward strand.
TCGCGGAACTGGATGGCGGCGCCGCGGATCCGGCCCTCGGGGTCCCGGATCGCCACCAGGCTGTAGCCGATGGTGGCCGCTCCCGGAGCGGCGCTCTCGAGGGTCAGCTCGGCCCGCCCGGGACAGTCTCCTCCCCGGAGGGCGCCGAGGAGTCGGTCGCATAGATTCGGTTGCGTCGCGAGGACCTCCCGGCACGGGCGCCCCGCCGCCGGGCGACGCAGATCAACCGCGTGGGCGGGGTGTTGGGAGGCCAGGATGCGCGTCGCCTCTCCGTTCAGGAAGACCATGCGCTCGTCGCGGTCGACGGCGATCAGCGCGGAGCCCAGGCTGTCGAGGAGCCAGTGGGCAAACGGGGCGACGGCGTCCGCAGGGGTGTCCACGAATCGCCTATCGGTGCCCGTCGGCCCCACCATGAGACCTGGCGCCGGATTGGCGAGGACCGCGCTAGGAGCGCCCCACGCAGAGGTAGTCGAACCCCGCGGCCCGGACCGGCCCCGGCTCGTAGACGTTCCGCATGTCGATGATCAGCGGCTGGCGCATCAGCTCGCGGACCCGCGCGAGGTCGAGCATCCGGAACTGATTCCACTCCGTGAGGATGAGCAGCGCGTCGGCCCCCTCACACGCCTCGTAGGAACCTTTGCACAGGGTCGCCTGGGGGAGGAGCGCCTCGGCGTTGGCCATGGCGGCGGGGTCGTAGGCACGCAGCGTGGCGCCGGCCGCGTGGAGCGCGCGCAGGATCCCGAGGGACGGCGCGTCGCGCATGTCGTCGGTCTCGGGTTTGAACGAGAGCCCCAGCGCGGCGATCGTCTTGCCACTCACCGCGCCCCCGAGCCCGGCCATCACCTTCTCGACCATTCGCTGCGCCTGGGCCTCGTTGACGGCGAGGACCGCCTCGGCGATACGCAGGGGGGAGCCCGCCTCTCGCGCGAAGTGCACCGCGGCCCGGGCATCCTTGGGGAAGCACGATCCACCGAAGCCCGGCCCGGGGTGGAGGAACTTCGAGCCGATCCGATTGTCGAGGCCGATCCCGCGCGCCAGATGGTGGACGTCCGCGCCCACGTGCTCGCACAGGTTGGCCATTTCGTTGATGAAGGAGATCTTGGTGGCGAGAAAGGTGTTCGCCGCGTACTTGGTCAGCTCGGCGGTCGCGATGTCGGTCACCACGAAGGGGGTATCGATGAGGTTGAGCGGCCGGTAGAGGTCCCGGAGGATCGCTCCGGCCTCGTCGTGGTCGGCGCCGATCACGACCCGGTCCGGCCGCATGAAGTCGCCGATCGCCGCGCCCTCCCGGAGAAACTCCGGGTTCGACGCCACGTCGAAGCGAATATCGGCGCCCCGCGCCGCGAGCTCTTCCTGGATCCAGTCGCGCACCTTCACCGAGGTGCCGACGGGGACCGTGCTCTTGGTGACCACGACCTTGTAGGAATCGATCGAGCGGCCGATCTCCCGGGCGACCGCCTCGACGGCGGCGAGCTCGGTGGCGCCCCCGTCTCCGCTCGGCGTCTGCACGGCAATGAAGATCACGAGCGAGTCTCGCACCGCCTCGGGGGTGTCGGTGGAGAACGAGAGCCGTCCCTCCCGCACGTTGCGACCCACGAGCTCCTCGAGCCCCGGCTCGTAGATCGGGATCGTCCCGGCGCGCAGCCCCGAGATCTTGTCGACGTCGCGGTCGACACACACCACCGAGGCACCGAACTCCGCAAAACAGGCGCCACTCACCAACCCGACGTATCCCGCCCCGATCATGCAGATGTTCATGCGCTGTCCTTTTCTCTCTGGTTCAACCATTCGACGAAGCGGCCCACGCCCTCTCGCAGCGACACACGAGGTGTGTAGCCCAGTACCGACCGCGCGAGCGCCGGGTCCGACCAGGTCTGGGAGACGTCTCCGACCGGCTGCGGTTGCCAGTCGATGTCGGCCTCGCGCCCGAGCGCGTCCTCGAGGGCGCGGACGATGTCGAGCACCGTCACCGGGGTCCCGCCCCCGAAGTTGAGGATGCGATACCCCTCCACCCGGTCGAGCCCCAGGACCAATCCCTCGACCAGGTCGTCGACGAAGGTGAAGTCACGCCGCGCGCTGCCGTCGCCGTACACCGGGACGGGACGGTCGGCGAGCATCCGTTCGGCGAACTTGCGAATCGCGAGGTCCGGCCGCTGTCGGGGCCCGTACGCCGTAAAGATCCGTGCACAGGTCACCTCCAGCCCGGACCCGTGGTGGAGGCTGTGGAGCAGCAGCTCGCCGGCTCGTTTGGTGGCGGCGTAGGGCGAGATCGGCCGCTCGACCGGGTCGCTCTCCCGGAAGGGTCCCTCGGTGCGCTCCCCGTAGACCGAGGACGAGGACGCGAAGAGCATCCGGGGGACCCCGTGCTCGAGGGCCGCCGCGCACAGGGCAGCGGTCCCGGCCACGTTCACGTCGGCGTAGGCGGCGGGGCGCTCCAGGCTCGGGCGCACCCCGGCCAGCGCCGCGAGGTGCACCACGGCGTCGAAGGGGCCGGACTCGAAGGCCGTCGCCAGGTCTTCGGGCGAGCGGATATCGCCCTCGACGAGGGCGAAGTCCGGGTGTTCGCACAGCGCCGCCAGGTTCTCCTCCTTGAGCGCGCGTCCGTAGAAGGGGTCGAAGTTGTCGAGTCCGACCACCCGGCGTCCCTCCGCGAGGAGATGCTCGCAGAGCGTCGAGCCGATGAAGCCCGCCGCGCCCGTAACGAGGACCCGTTCCGGTCGAACCCCTTGCGTCGCGTGGCTGGCCATGCGGCTAGAAGAGAACCGGATCGAAGGTGTACCGGAGGCCGAGGAAGACGCGGTAGACGTCGATGGACACGTCCGATCCGCTGCGTAGCTCCTGGTCGTCACGGCGCCAGGTGAAGGTCGCGTAGGACTCGAGGTGTTGGGTGATCGTGCGATCCACCAGGAGCTCGACCTGGTAGCTCTTGAGGTCGTCCTCGCTCTTGAACGAACCGTCGGTGACGTACCCGTCGCTCAGACCGGCGGTGGGAATCGTGAACAAGGTCCCGGGTCCGCCGATGATCCCTTCGGCGTTCACCTGGATCGGCGTGGGTGTGAGCGCGGCGAGGTCCTGCGGAACGCGTCCGGCCGACTTGCGCGAGGTGAAGACAAAGAACCCCCCGACCTGCCACAGCGGCGCGGGGCGGTAGCCGGTCGCGCTGAGCGAGACCGAATCGGAGGTCGACGCCGTGCCCCGGTTTCCGCCAGGCGACTCGCGGCGGTTGTAGGCGAGCCCGACGTCGCCCCACTCCCACGACTTGACGATCGAGGCGGACCCGAAGAAGTCCCAACCGGCGGTGTCGCTCGAGTCGCCCGCGACGCGACTTTGATCGGGGTTGACCGGGTTGTTCTCGGTCGTCATGAGGACCGGAATGATCTGACCGCCGGTCGTCGCCGCCGGGAAACAGGTCGACGGTGCGTACAGCACGCCCTCGATATCGTCACAGACCGTGACGCCTGGGCCCGCCTCCAGCACGAACCCGTAGGGCTGGGAGGGGTCGGCTCCAAAATCCTCCGGGGTGAGCACGATCCCCGGAATCGGACTGAACGCGGTCACGAACGGATAGGTGCGAAAGTCGAGGCTTCCGGGGTTGGTCGTCCGGTCGACCCAGGCGGGACCGCCCGAGAGACTCAGCTGGAGGTCCGGGGCCAGGAGGTGGCTGACGCCGACGAAGCCCTGGTAGTAGCGCGTCCGGGATCCGCGGCGAAACGAGGTGGACTCGTAGGAGTCATAGGCGTAGCGCCCGCCAAAATTGAGACCGGTGCGGGCGTTCAACGCGTACCCGAGGGACAGCGTCGAGCCGTAGCCGTGGCGGTCGGTGTCTTCCTCGTCGCGGAAGTCGCGGAAGCTGTAGTTGGCCTCCGCCGACGCAGTCCACCGCGAGGTCAAGCGGTGCGAGAGCCGAAAGACGCTGCGGCCGGTCGTGGTCCTGCTGCGCCGACCCGCGACGTCGGGAATCTCGTCACGGGCGAAGGAGTCGACGGCGTAGACCCGATCGAGGTTCTCCACCCGGGCGAAGGAGCTGCGGAGGGTGAGTTTCGTGCGACTCGTCACGTCCCAAGCGGCACCGAGCGAGCCGAACTGGTCGAAGTAGTCGTCGGCGTCGTCGAAATCGATCGCGTTGTCGTAGGCGACCCGGGCGTTGGCATCGAAGGAGAAACGCCCGACGGTCTCGCGGAGCGAGACCCCCGGCGTCGTTCGGAGCCGCACGCCCCCGTCCTCGTCGCGTGTGCGCCCCGCGTTGTTGGAGTCGTACCCGATCTCGGATTGGATCGCGGGCTGTAGCTCTGCGGCCGGCGCCGGCCCCGCCCAGAGCAGCGCCAACGCCGCGGCGAGGCCGCATCTACTCAGCGACGACAATGGTGTCTCCCGGGGCGAGGAGGATGTTGTCCTGCGGGTTCTTCCCCTTCAGATAGGCATCATAGTCGAAGCGGTGCTCGGCCATCGTGGTGCCGCTGGGACGAAGCACCCGGATGTCGGAGCGGTCCGCGAAGGGGGTGAATCCTCCGACGAGGGCGATCACGTCGACCACCCGCATGTCCCCCTGGAGCGCGATGCTGGTGGGTCGCGCGACCTGACCCACGACCGAGACCCGCTTGCTGTTGATCTGGGTGACGATCACGGTGACGTCGGGCGAGCGCACGTAGGTCTTGAAGCCCTCGGTGAGGGTGTCCTTGAGCTCGAGCGCGGTCTTGCCCGCCGCGTCCACGTCGTCGAGGAGCGGCACCGAGACCTTCCCGTCGGGCCGCACCGGAACCGCGACGCTCAGTTCGTCGTTTTCCCAGACCCGGATCTGGAGGACGTCGCCGGGCCCGATCACGTATTCCCCCCCCGGCACCGCGGGCTCGAGGGGCTGGGTGACCCGCTGGGTGGTGCACGCCGCCCCGAGGAGCAGTGGCGTCGCGAAGACCAGCGCGAGAATCGGGGCTCGGAACATCGAGGTGGTGTTGGTCACGGGTCTACCCTTTCGCTTCGCTCAACCCACTCTCCTTCATCTTGTAGAGCAGGGCCTTGTAGCTGACTTGGAGCCGCTTGGCGGCCTCTTTGCGGTTCCACCGCGTGCGGTCCAGCACGCGTTCGATCACCCGGCGCTCCGCGACCTGGGCCACGCGTTTTGCGACGCCCTTGAGGTCGACACTCTGGCCCTGGGAGATCTCGGCCTGGACCCCGCGGAGGTCGAGGGCACTCCCCGCCTCGGCGCTCGTGCTGCCACCCTGGACACGCTGGGCGAGCTCGTCGCGGATCGCGTCCTCGGACCCGAGGACGACGGCGCGTTTGATCAGGTTCTCGAGTTCGCGGACGTTGCCGGGCCACGTGTAGCGCTCGAGGAGCGCCGCCACCTCGGGGGACCATTCCGCCAGGGAGCGGCCGTATTCGGCGTTGTACCGGGTGCGAAAATGCTCCGCGAGCAGTGCGACGGCTCCCACGCGTTCACGCAGGGGCGGAATCGCGATCGTCACCACGTTGAGCCGGTAGAAGAGGTCCTGGCGGAAGCGGCCTTCCTCGACGGCCACCTCGAGATTGCGGTTGGTCGCCGCGACGACCCGGGTGTCGACCCGGACGTCGCCGCGGCCGCCGAGCGGCGAGAACTCGCCGTCCTGGAGGACCTGGAGCAGCTTCGCCTGGAGCGCCGCGGGCATCTCGCTGATCTCGTCGAGAAAGATCGTGCCGTGGTTCGCGAACTCGAACTTGCCCAGCTTCTTGCGCTGGGCGCCGGTGAAGGCGCCCTTCTCGAAGCCGAAGAGCTCGCTCTCGAGGAGCTCCGAGGGGAGCGCCGCGCAGTTGAGCTTGACAAAGGGCTCGGCGCGCCGGCTCGAGCTGCGGTGGAGGGCTTGGGCCACCAGCTCCTTTCCGGTGCCGCTCTCGCCGCGGATCAACACGGTGATGTCCGTGTCGGCGACCTGGTCGATCGTGGCCTGGAGCTCTCGCATCTGCGGATCGTTCCCACAGATCATCTCGAGGTGCTCCGCGGCCTCGGCGCGACCGCGCAGCTCGCTCACCTCGCGCTCGAGAGCGCCCGACTCGATCGTGCGGGCGATCGCCACCTCGAGCTCCTCGGGCTCGAAGGGCTTGCGTAGGAAATCCGCCGCGCCCTCGCGCATCGCCTCGACGATGCTGCGCGCTTTCCCGTGACCAGAGAGCATCAGGACCGGTACCTCGGGGGCCCGCCGGCGCAGCTCGCGGAGGGCCGAGAGCCCGTCGAGCCCCGGCAGCACGAGATCCAACGTAATCAGATCGGGACGCGCGGTCTCGAGGCGGGCGAGCGCGGACTCGGCGTCGCCGACCGCCTCGACCTGCATCCCCCGGGTCTCGCCGAAGGAGAGCAGGAAGTCGCGCAGCGCGGGGTCGTCGTCGATGACGAGCAGTCGGACGGGGTGGGCCATGCTTCTCTTTCGGCGAGGCCTCGGGGGAGTGTATGAAGCTTCCCCCGGTGGTAGAAATTTTCTCTCCCGCGAGTGGGTGCGCCGGAGGCTGCGCGAGGTGGCGGGCCCTCCGGCGTCGACAGGACGAAACGGGAAGGCAACGAGCCAAGCTAAAGTACGACTGCGATTTGACAATCGGCGCGGGAAGGATTCACCGAACCGGCGCGCGACCGGAGGGATTTCTCCACGTCCCCAGAGCTTCCGGGGTCACCCCGTCGGTCGGGCCGGGCACGCCTAGAGAGCACCGATGCGCGCTCCCGGACCGGGCGAGCGCGGCGCGACCACCGGCGGGGAGCGATGGAAGGCACCTTGACGACCCAACCGCTGAGCCGGGCCGACGACCTCACCACCGCGCAAGCGCGCTGGGTGAGCTTTGCCCTCCTCGTCGCGCTGCTCGCGATCTACCAGCCGACGCTCGCGCGCATGGTCGGCCACTGGTCCCAGATCGCCGACCACTCCCACGGCTTCGTGATTGCTCCGCTCGCACTCTTCTTTGCCTGGGAGCAACGCGACGCGTTGCGCCGGGCGCCCGTCGAGGTGTGCTGGTGGGGCCTCGTGCCGCTGGGGCTCAGCACCGCGGCACTCAGCGTGGGGCGCTTCGGCGTCGAGATCATGAGCTTGCGGGTCTCGTTCGTGCTCGGGCTGATCGGACTGGTGCTGCTGCTCTTCGGCCGCCACGTGTTCCGCGTGCTGGCGTTCCCGCTGACCTTTCTGTTCTTGATGATTCCGCTGCCCCAGGCGCTGATCAACTACGTCGCCTTTCCGCTACAGCTCTTCGCGGCGGACTGGGCCGTGCGGATGCTCCACGTGATCGGGCTGCCGGTGCTCCGCGAGGGCAACATCCTCCACCTCCCCGAGGCCTCTCTCTTTGTCAAGGAGGCCTGCAGCGGGTTGCGCTCGCTGATGGCGCTCCTGAGCCTCGGCGTGGTGTTCGCCTACTTCTTCCGCCGCGGATGGGGACAACGCATCGTGTTGGTCGCGGCGACGATTCCCATCGCGATCGCGGTCAACGCCTTTCGCGTCGCGCTCACCGGCTGGCTGGCGTTCCACTACGGCCCCGACATGGCCAAGGGCGCGATCCACGAGTTCCAGGGGGTCATCACCTTCGGCGGTGCCTTCGGGCTGATGCTCCTGCTCTCGTGGGTCTTGACAACGATCTGGCCGCGGGGTGGGAACAAGCCCGCGGGGTAGACGCGGGCTACCCGCGGGCTACTCGCGGATTACTCGGGCAGGAAGTCCGGAAGCCGCGGCACGATCGCCGCCATCGCCGCGCGCACCGAGGCGTCCGCGGCATCGTTGTCGCCGCCGAAGACCGGCGCCGTGAAGCGCACCAGCGACCCGTCCGTGCGCTGCTTCCACACCCGGTCGATGGCGAGATAGACGATCTTCTGCCAGTCGCTGGCGATCACGCGGCCGCGGGAATGGTACCAGTAGTAGACGACCTGCCGGTCGTTGCCCTTGGCGATGATGAAGCGGTTGACCGACGCCCGTCCTCCCGGCAGGCCTTCGGCGACGACCTCGACCTCGCCCGCCTCGACGATGTCCCAGCCGGACCCGGGCAGACAGTGCTTCGGGGGGTGGATCGCCCCTTCGTCGTCGCCACGCCCGGTCCCGCCGGCGCGCATCTGGCGCGCGTGGTAGCCGAGATAGAGGTTCACGACCTCGAGCGCGGGCGCCCTCGCGCTCCCCTCCTCGCCGCCACCGTGGCGTGGGCGTTCGTAGTTGCACAACAGGTAGTCGTCGACGTCGGAGATGCGGAGCGTGTCCTCTTCCATGAAGATCCGGCGCGGGCACGACCACTCGCCGACCTGGGTGGGAAACTCGGCGAGGGTGCGACGCTGGGGGTAGGCCTCGGCTTCGCCGACGAAGCGGAACAGAGCGAAGTTGGCCAGCAGGAAGACGATTGCGGCGGCGATCGCGAGAACGCGGGTCCGGGGAATGCCCACTGCGCTCACCTCCGTAGGGGTCCCTCACGCGTCGTGCTAGCGTCGCGGCCCGAAGCGACGAGGTCAAACGCGTGCGGCGTTGGTTCATATTGTCTGCGATCGGCCAGGACCGGCCGGGGCTGGTCTCGGATCTGGCCACCCTGATCTACGAAGCCGACGCCAATCTCGAAGACTCGCGGATGACGATCCTCGGCAGTGACTTTGCCGTGATCCTGTTGGCGTCGTCGGACGCCGCCGGTTGCGCCGACCGGGTGGCTCAGGGCGCCAAACGTCTCGAGCGCGACCACGGCCTGACGATCCTGATCCGCAGCCTCGAAGGCGGGCCCCGCCCCGGGATCCCGGCGCCGGGCTTCCGGCTCTACGAGGTGCGCGCCGAAGGGGAAGATCGCGCCGGGATCGTCGCGGGCATCTGCGGCTGTCTCGCCGAGCGCGCCGTCAACATCGTCGACCTCGACACCCACAGCCGCCCCGGCCCCGGCGGCTCGCCCTTCTACGAGCTGCGTATCCGCGCCGAGGTGCCCGAACGAACCGACCTCGACGGACTGCGGGCCGCCCTCGACGCCGAAGCCGACCGTCTGGTGATCGGCGTCTCTCTCGGCGCGTTGCCCGAGGACCGGGGCTACTGACCGGCGCGCAGCTCGCATTCCCGGATCTTCTGGAGCAGGGTCTTGTAGCTGACACCGAGGAGACGAGCGGCCTCCTTGCGGTTCCACTGGGTGCGTTGGAGCGTCCACTGGATCACCTGGCGCTCGGCTTCGAGCGCGGCGCGGCGACCCACCTCGCGCAGGGATTGCTGGCCGGCACTCGCCTCGAGGTCGTCGATCACCATCGCCAGGCGCCGCGCCTCGTCTCGGGCGCTGCTGCGGCCGTAGAGTTGACGCAACACCGACTCCTCGCTCCCCAACACGATCAGCCGCTTCGCCATGTTCTCGAGCTCCCGAACGTTGCCGGGAAAGGCGTAGCGGAGCATCGCGTCGCGCAGCTCCGGGCTCACCTCGACGGCGGGGCGCTGGTACTTCACCTGGTAGCGCGTGAGGAAGCGCTCGAGGAGCAGCGGGATCTCGTCGCGTCGCTCGCGCAGCGGGGGAATCTGGATGCTCACCACGTTGAGCCGGTAGAAGAGGTCCTCGCGGAAGGCCCCTTCGGCGACCATCTCCTCGAGCCGGCGGTGGGTGGCGCACACCACCCGGGCGTCCACGCGGATCTCCGCGTTGCCGCCGAGTCGGGCGAAGGTCGCGTCCTGGAGCACCTGCAGCAGCTTCGCCTGGAGCGCCGGGCTCATCTCGCCGATCTCGTCCAGGAAGATCGTGCCGCCGTCGGCCACCTCGAACTTGCCGAGCTTGCGGGAAGCGGCCCCGGTGAAGGCGCCGCGCTCGTAGCCAAAGAGCTCGCTCTCGAGGAGCGGCTCCGGGAGCGCCGCGCAGTTCACCTTGACGAAGGGTCCCTCCCTCCGGGTCGACTCCTCGTGGAGGGTGCGCGCGACGATCTCCTTGCCGGTCCCGCTCTCACCGCCGATCAACACGGTGACGTCGGTCTCCGCGACCTGGGAGATGACGTTGCGGATATGCTCGAGCGCTGGGCTCCCCCAGAGCGCACCGCGAAACCCGTCGGCGGCTTCGTCGAGGAGACGGGCCCGCTCCGCCCGCAGGGCGGACTGGGACAGCACCCTGCCGAGCACCGCCTCGAGCTCGTCCTCTTCGAAGGGCTTGTTCAGGTAGTCGGCGGCGCCGCTGCGCATCGCGTCGACGATCGCGTCGGCGCGACCCACCACCGAGAGCATCACGACCGGGAGCTCCTCGTGGTCTTCGCGGATCCGGCGCAGGGTCTCGAGCCCATCGATCCCGGGCATCATGATGTCGAGGAGCACGACGTCGGGCGCGGCGCCGGCGTCGAGGAGTGCCAACGCGCTGCGTCCGTCCTCGGCGGTGTCGACCTGGTAGCCGCGCAGCTCGAGGAGGTCGGCCAGGTAGGTGCGGATTCCTTCGGCGTCGTCGACGACGAGGATTCGGGCGTCCGGGGCTCGGCTCGCGGGATCGATCTCGGCGCTCACCGGATCTCCTCGAGACGCGGATCGATCGCGGGCAGCCAGAACACGACCCGAGCACCCGGCTCCGTGTCGTCGCACACCCAGATCGCGCCACCGTGGGCGTCGACGATCCGGCGGCTGATCGCCAGGCCGAGACCGAGACCCCCGCCCTGCCGACTGCGCTCTCCCTGGACGTAGGGTTCGAAGACCCGCTCCCGTTCCGCCGCGGCGATGCCGGGACCGCGGTCGCACACCGCCACCTCGAGACCCTTGCGGCCGCGCCGCGGGGCGGCCCGGCTCTCGAGGCGCACCGCCGACCCCGGGGGCGCGAAGCGCGACGCGTTCGTCACCAGGTTCACGAGCACCTGCTCGAGCCTTCGGGGGTCGAAGCGCACCCGGGGCAGGTGTGACGCGCAGTCGCTCTCGAGACGGAGCGAGCGATCGGCGAGCAGCGCCGTGAGCATCCCGTGGAGTCCGGCGAAGAGCGCTTCGATCGAGCTCTCGCGCACCTCGAGGGGGCCGGTCGCGGTGCCCTTGCCCGCCGCCTCGATCAGGTTGCCGAGCACGTGGTCGAGACGTCGGCAGCTCTTCTGGCTCTCCGACAGAAAGTGGCGCTGCTTCTCGTTGAGGGGCCCGACGTCGCCGCTCAAGAGCAGTCGGTTGTAGCCGTTGATCACGGTCGCCGGGGTGCGCAGTTCGTGGCTCAAGACCGTGAGGAGGTCGCCGCGCTCCTCGGCCTCGCGGCCGATCCGCTCGCGCAGGGCGGCGAGCTCGCGGTTCAGGGCGTGGAGCCGTCGACCGCTGCGCAACACCTCGTCCTCCAGGGTGCGCAGCGTGCGCAGATCGCGGACGCGGTAGGCCGCAACCGCGCCGGCGGGCTCGACGCGGTCCACCGACACGGGGCAGGGGTCGAGACCGGTGCGCGCGAGGCCGCACTCCACGACGGCGTGGCCGTCGGGAAGGCCGAAGCCGCGCTCCTCGAAGAGCGCCAGCCACGGCTTGCCGACGAGCGTCTCGGGCTGCGCTTCGCCCGCCAGACGGGCGAGGCCGGCGCTGACCCAGACCACCTCGCCGTCCCGAACCAGCGCGTGGCCGTCCGGCGAAGCGTCGAGCAGGCGACGCAGCATCTCGAGGTCGGGACTGGACACGCAGGCTCCTCAATTCCCCCGGGGTAGCGTGGTATGCTCACCGCGAAGGTTGGCTACCCGGTCTCATCGCCCACCAAGAGGGCCGCCTTTAACCGCTCGTGCCGCGCCGCTTGCGCACGCGTGAGGGCTCGAGCCGGGCGGCGCCGAGCTCGAGCCGAGTGCGAGCCAAGTGGAGGCGGGCGGCGCCGCGAGCGCGGGGGAGTGCGGCCAGATGGCGGCGAAGCGCGAACGCGAGACGGCGGAGCGGCGGATCGCCGCTCTCGTCGCCGAGCTGCACCACCACAACATCCGTTACTACCTCCACGACGACCCCGAGATCTCCGACGCGGAGTACGACACGAAGCTTCGCGAGCTCCAGCGTCTCGAGGCCGAATGGCCGGAGCTGCTGCGGGCCGACTCGCCCACCCAGCGGGTCGGGACGCCACCGCGGGACGAAGGCTTCCAGAGCTTCGAGCACCGCGTGCCGATGCTCTCCCTCGACAACGCGATGGACGCCAGTGAGTTCGAGGCCTTCGATGCGCGGGTGCGTCGACTCCTCGACCGCGAGACGCCGATCGTCTACGTGGGCGAGCTGAAGCTCGACGGCGCCGCTGTCGAGCTCGTCTACGAGGACCGCGCGCTGCAGGTCGGCGCGACCCGGGGCGACGGCCGCCACGGCGAAGACGTCACCGAAAACCTCCGCCACGTCCACACGATCCCGCTCTCGCTGCCGGAGAGTGCGCCGGCGGGTCGGATCTCGGTGCGGGGCGAGGTGGTGATTCCCCAGGTCGCCTTCGCCCGTCTCAACCGGCGGCGCGAAGCGCGGGGCGACGACCGTTTCGCCAACCCCCGCAACGCGGCGGCGGGCTCGCTGCGCCAGCTCCAGAACGTCGACGTCGAACGGCTGCGCTCTCTCGAGCTGCGCGCCTACCAGGTCGCCGAGGGGCTTCCCGACGCGGTGACCACCCAGTGGGAGGCCCTGGGGCTCCTCCGGACCTGGGGCTTCCATGTGAGCGAGGAGTGCCGACGCTGCGAGGGCGCGGCCGGGGCGGTGGCCTACCACACGGAGATGGAGGCCCGACGCGAGACCTTTCCGGTGGAGGCGGACGGCACGGTCTTCAAGATCGACGAGTTCTCGCTCCAGGGCGACGTCGGGACGCTCCCCCGCGCGCCGCGCTGGGCGATCGCGTTCAAGTTCCCGCCCCAGCAGGCCACCACGACGGTGCGTGCGATCGACGTCAACGTGGGGCGCACGGGGGCCCTGACTCCGGTGGCGATCCTCGAGCCGGTGTTCGTCGGGGGCGTCACCGTGTCGAACGCCACGCTCCACAACCGCGACGAGGTCGAGCGCAAGGACGTGCGCGTGGGCGACACCGTCGTGGTGCAGCGCGCCGGCGACGTCATCCCCCAGGTCGTCGAGGTGGTGCGCGCCCGCCGACCCAAGGGCACCAGGCGCTGGGTGATGCCCGAGGCCTGCCCGGCCTGCGGCGCGCGGGCGCAGCGTCTGGAGGGCGAGGTCGTCACGCGCTGCCCGAACCTCGACTGCCCTGCGCAGCTCAAGAACAACCTCTTTCACTTCGCCAGCCGCTCGGCGCTGGACATCGAGGGCCTCGGCGAGAAGCTGATCGTCCAGCTGGTGGAGCAGGGTCACGTGAAGCGGGTCTCCGACATCCTGCAGCTCGACGCCCAGCGTCTGGCCGGGCTCGAGCGGATGGCGGAGAAGTCGGCCCGCAATCTGGTCGAGGCGATCGAACGCGCCAAGGACACCACCCTCGAGCGGGTGCTGATCGCCCTGGGCATTCGCCACGTGGGGGCCGGGGTGGCCGAGCTCCTCGCGGCCCACTGTCGGGGCGACCTCGACGCGCTGATGCAGAGCCCCCAGGAAGAGCTCGAGGCCGTGGACGGCGTCGGGCCGACCATCGCCGAGAGCGCTGCCGGATTCTTCGCCGACCCGCGCAACCAGGAAGAGATCGAGCGTCTGCGCAAGGCGGGCCTGCGCTGGCCGCTGCGCCCGGCCGCGCCGAAGCGCAGTGGGCCGGGGCCCCTGGACGGCAAGAAGCTCGTCCTCACCGGGACGCTCCCGAACCTCACACGCGGCGAGGCGAAGAGCCGCATCGAGGCCGCCGGGGGCAAGGTGACCGGTTCGGTGTCGAAGAAGACCGACTACGTCGTCGTCGGCGCCGATCCGGGGAGCAAGGCCCAGAAGGCGGAGAGTCTGGGCGTCGAGACCCTCGACGAAGCGGGCCTCCTCGCCGTCCTCTCCGCCGAGGTTGCGCCGCCGTCCGACGCCGACGAAGACTGAGCCCTCCGAAGCTCAGCGCGTGCCCTCGGGCACGACGGGCATTGCCCGACGCGCGCAGCGCCACCACCCGAGCTCAGCGCGTGCCCTCGATCACGACGGTGATCTCCCCCCGCGCACCATCGCGAAAGCGCTCGGCCAGTTCCTCGAGGGAGCCCCGCGCGACCTCCTCGTGGAGCTTGGTCAGCTCCCGCGCGACACAGGCGCGGCGCGACCCGAGCACCGCTGCCGCGTCCTCGAGAAACGCCCCGATGCGGTGGGGAGACTCGAAGAGCACCAGGGTTTCGGGGCGCTCGCGGTAGGCCTCGAGCCGCGTCCTCCGCGCCCCGCTGCGGCGGGGCAGAAACCCCAGAAACGCGAAGGGCTGTGGGGCCAGCCCGGCGACTCCGAGGGCCGCGAGGACCGCCGACGGCCCGGGGATCGCTTCCACCCGGTGTCCCGCCTCGAGCACGGCGTCGACCACGCGGATCCCGGGGTCGGAGATCAGTGGCGAGCCCGCGTCGGACACCAGCGCCACCGCCTCGTCGGCGTCGAGGGCCACGACGACCTCGCGGATCCGCGCGCGCTCGTTGTGGGCGTGGAGCGAGCTCGCGCGGGTCGCGATGTCGTAGTGACGCAAGAGGATCCCGGTGCGCCGGGTGTCCTCGGCGTAGATCCGGTCCGCCTCCCGCAACACCCGCAGCGCTCGGAGCGTGATGTCCTCGAGGTTCCCGATCGGGGTGGCGACGAGACCCAGGGTACCCATCGCCGCCCATTGTATGGTGCGGCGTCGCCCCCTTCCCATCGGTCCCGCCGGAGCGAAGGTGCACCACCGCGAAGCCCGCCCCGCCGGTGGACGTGGACGCTCCCAGGACGCCCACGCGTTGGGCCGCGAGGGCGAACGCCGCGCGGCCGCGTACCTCGAGACCCGCGGCTACCGCGTGATCGCGCGCAACGTTCGCGCCGACGGCGTCGAGCTCGACCTCGTCGCCACCCGCGGCCGTCTCGCCGTCGTGGTCGAGGTCAAGACACGCCGCGACCGCCGGGCGGGAGCGGGCCACGAGGCGGTCGACCGGCGCAAACAGGCGCGCCTGCGCCGCGGCGCGCTGGCCTGGTGGCGCGCCGAGCGGAGGTGCCAGGGCGGGCTGCGCATCGACGTCGTGTGTTGCTATGCCGAGCCGAGGGGCTGGATCGTCGAGCACTGGCCCGGTGTGTGCTGAGCCGGGGCCGCCCCTTCGCTCAGCGCGACTGGAA
>JANQRO010000418.1 GCA_028284525.1 Myxococcota bacterium
ATCCCTCCCTGCCGTCGCCGTACGCCGTGTCCCGCCACGCGCTCTCCGGGAACCGGGAGTTCCACGCTAGGCAGGGCCCCGCCCGGAGTCGACGCGAACACCGGGGCTCTCGCGACACGCCACGGCGTCGCCGCGCGGCCATCGCGGGGCTTCGACAGCTCCGCCGCCGACGGTCACCATCGCGCCATGGACGAGCGACGGATCGCGACGCGGTGTCTCTCCCTCCTCCTCCTCCTCGCGCTGGCCTGTCGCGACGCGCCACAGCCCGCCGACTCACCCGAGGAGCTCCACGAGCAGATCGTCCGGCTCTACGAGCGCGCGCGACAGTCGGGAGAAGAAGTCTCGGAGGATGTCTACGAATGGGCGCGCGGCGACCTCGAGCGCATCGGCGACTGGCAGTACCGCGTGGTCGAACGCGGTCCCGAGAGCGCGGAGGCGTTGGAGGCGGCGCTCGACACCCTCGGCGCCGAGCGCTGGCAGCTGGTGTGGATGGAGCGGCGGGCGGACGTCCTGCGACTCGTGCTCAAACGACCGAGCCGCAGCTACCTGCGTCACGTCCCCCTCTCGGAGCTCCCGAGGCTGATCCCGGGCGTAGGCGAATAGCGGATCAGCGTCGCCGGGCGAACGCCTCCTCCCAGTGCACGCCGTCGAAGTAGTCGACCGGCAGCGTCTCGACGTCGAGCGCCTCGACACAGCGGAGGTTGATGTCGATGCGGTCGGGGTCGGAGCGCGCGCGCCGGAAAGCCGAGATGCCACAGGTGCCGCAAAAGAGGTTGCGGGCGACCCGGGTGCCAAAGCGATAGTCGCGGAGCGCGTCCTCCCCCGAGAGCAGCCGGAAGTGCTCGGGGTCGACGTACCAGTGGAGGTAGGCCGTCTTGCGACAGATCGAGCAGTTGCAGACCTCGGCGCGCTCCACCCGGCCCTCGAACTCGAAGCGCACCGCGCCGCAGTGACACCCGCCGCGGTGGGTCGCCATCGACCCCCCTTCCTCGCTCAGGACTCGCCGCTCTCCCACACGCCGCTCTTTCCCCCGCTCTTGCGCACGAGCCGGACCGCCTCGATCCGCATCCCGCGGTCGACCGCCTTGCACATGTCGTAGATCGTGAGACCCGCCGCGGTGACCGCGACCATGGCCTCCATCTCGACCCCGGTGCGCGCCTGGGCGCGCACCGCGGCCTCGATCCACACGCGGGCGCCGCCCTCCGGATCCACCTCGGGTCGGAGCTCGAGCTCGACCACGTCGAGGGGAAGAGGGTGGGCCAAGGGAATCCATTCGTGGGTGCGCTTGGCTGCCTGGATCCCCGCCAGACGCGCCGTGGTGAGGACGTCGCCCTTCGCGGCGCGACCGTCGGCGATCAGCTCGAGGGTCGAGACAGCCATCCGCACCTCGCCCCGCGCAACACAGATTCGTGTCGTGATGGGCTTCTCGCCGACGTCGACCATGCGCACGACCCCGCGCGGGTCCACATGGCTCAAGCCCTCGCCCTCGCCGCTCACAGCCCGCGTTCCTCGATCCAGCGCAAGGCGTGACCCAGCACCTCGTCGGCCTCGGACTCCCGGAGGACGTCGTGGTAGAGCTGGGGGTAGACATGGAGCGCGTGGCCACCCCCGCGCAGCGCGGCGCGCGCGTGGCGGCTGCCCGCAGCCGGGCACACCGCGTCGGCCTCGCCGTGGACGAGCAACACCGGAACGCGAATCGCGGCGGCGAAGTGGACCCCGTCGCGGAGCGAAGCCGCGACCGCCTCGGCCAGCGCGGCGGGGATCCGTGTCTGGACCAGGGGATCGTCGCGGTAGGCGCGTACCACCTCGGGGTCGCGAGACAGAGCCGCCGGGTCGATCCCCGCGGCGACCCGCACGCTGGGCGCGAAGCGGGCGAGCCAGCGCAGCCCGGGCACGCGCGCCGGAAAACCACCGACCCCGGCCTCCAGGGCCGCGCCGGTCGTCAACGCGGCGTCGGCGTCGAGGACCCGGTCGGCCAGGGCGCGCAGGACGAGCTGGCCCCCGAGCTGGTGCCCCACGACGACCAAGGGGAGCTCCCCGTACTCCTTGCGCAGCTGCTCGACGACGCCGCAGAGATCGCCGCGCAGCGCGGTGAGGGGGTCACGGCGGTCGAGGGACCCCTCGGAGCGCCCGTGACCCCGCCAGTCGTAGGCGTGCACCGCGGTGTCGCGGGTGGCGAACCAGGCGCCCACCCCGTCGTAGCGACCGCTGTGCTCGGCGCAGCCGTGGACGAGCAACACCACCCGCCGCGGATCGCTCGGCAGCCAGCGTCGCCAGTGCAGCGATGCGCCGTCGGCGGCGCGGAAGCGGTCTTCTTCGCGACGGATCACCCGGCGTTCCACAGCCGAAACCCTAGCTTTGCGTCAAGAAACGTCGCGCTTTGGCCTGGGCGTGGCGGACGCGGCGCAGGTAGCGGTCGCCGCGGATCTTGGAGCCCCAGAAGTAGGCGAGGATCCCCTTGTCCTCTCCGAGCCGCCGGATGTTCTCGGAGAGGATGGCGCAGCCCGCCTCGATGTTGCTCTCGATGGTGGTGGCGTTGCCGGCCAGCCCGATCTGCGCACGCATGTGGGGCATGACCTGCATGAGGCCCATCGCGCCCTTGGGGCTACGCGCCTCGGGGCGGGCGGTGCTCTCGACGTAGATGACCGCCAGCACGAGGTCGGGAT
>JANQRO010000424.1 GCA_028284525.1 Myxococcota bacterium
GTTCATCACGCACGGCGTGGATTTCGCGATCTCGGATCGCGCCGAGTGGGTCGCCGTCTTGAAGCGCGACCCCCGATTCGAAATCGTCCACGAAGCCGAAGCGGCGGGCTACCGCGCCTTCGTCTTCGCGCGGACGGGTGCAGACGAGTAGACGATGCTGCAACGACGCAGTCAGATGTTCCGGACGGCTCTGGTCTTTGGCGACGCACTCGTGGCAGCCGCTGCGTGGTTGCTGGCACCCGTCTGTGCGGCCTGGCTGCTCCCAGGCGCCGCGCTCCCTCCCTTCGAGGCCCATGCGGTCGCGGTGTTCGCGATCGTGCCGGTATGGATCTGGGTGATGCGCCAGCACCGGCTCTACCGACCGCGGCGGATCGACTCTCCCTTCCGCGACCTGGTGTCGGTCGTGCAGGCCGGGTCCCTCGTGGCGCTGCTGCTCATCGGCTTCGCGTTCCTCACCCGGACCGAGGCCGTGACCCGCGCCGCGGTGATTCCTTTCTGGGCGCTCGGGCTCGCGGGGTCCGCCGCGCTCCACGTCGGGGCGCGCAAGTTCGTCCGGGTGATCCACCGCGGGGGTCGCTACCTGCGACCCGTCCTCGTCATCGGCTCGGGCGAGCTCGCCACCGCCGTCATCGAGCGCGTGCGGAACCACCCCGAGGCCGGTCTCCGCGTGGTGGGCGTGATCTCCGACGACTCCGAGATCAAACGCGTCGGCGGGATCCCGGTGCTCGGATCGAGCGAGCGGATCAAACCGATCCTCCAGCTCTGCGCCGCGGAAGAGGTGATCCTCGCGTTCTCCCAGGAAGAGAGCCATCAGGCCGAGGAGGTGCTGTCGCGCCTCGACGACGAGCTCGTCGACGTGCGGATGGTGCCGGACCTGTTCCAGATCTTGACCCTGCGGGCGAGCGTCGAAGATCTGGACGGGCTCCCGGTGATCGCCTTGCGCCAGAGTCCGCTCGTGGGTTGGCCCGCGGTCCAGAAGCGGGTATTCGACGTGGTCGTCTCGGCCGGACTCCTGGCAGCCCTGACGCCGCTCCTCGTCCTGATCGGCGCCGCGATCGCGGTCGCCAACGGACGGCCGGTGTTCTATCGCCAGACGCGGGTGGGTCTGGACGGGGACGATTTCGAGATCCTCAAATTCCGGACGATGGTGCCCGACGCGGAGCGTGACACCGGTCCCGTGTGGGCCGCCAGCGGGGACCACCGTCAGACGCCCATCGGCCGCTTCCTGCGTCGGTGGAGCCTCGACGAGCTCCCCCAGCTCTGGAACGTCCTGCGGGGTGACATGAGCCTCGTCGGCCCGCGCCCCGAGCGCCCCGTGTTCATCGAGCGCTTCCGACGCGAGGTCCCGGGTTACATGCTGCGACACAAGGTCAAAGCGGGGCTCACCGGGTGGGCGCAGGTGCACCGGTGGCGGGGGGACACTTCGCTCCACGAGCGGATCGAGCACGACCTCTACTACATCCAGAACTGGTCGCTCGCCCTCGACATCCGGATCCTGCTGATGACGCTGTGGCGGAGCCGGATTCCTTGAGCCGCGCGCGCCGGGCGCTGGTCACCGGAATCCGCGGCCAAGACGGGGCCTACCTCGCCCAGACCCTTCTCGACGAGGGCTACGAGGTGTTCGGCGCGGATCGGCGCAACGGAGACTCGACCCACTGGCGGATGCGCCGCCTCGGGATCGAGGATCACGTCCGGGTCCTCTACATGGACCTCACCGAGTTCTCGAACATCTTGCGGATCCTCGAGGAGGTACGTCCCGACGAGATCTACAACCTGGCCGCCCAGAGCTTTGTCGCGGCCTCCTTCGATCTGCCCATGGTGACGACCCAGGTCAACGCCAACGGCGTCCTCCACCTCCTCGAGGCGATCCGCACGGCGCTGCCCGAGGCGCGTTTCTACCAAGCCTCCTCCAGCGAGATGTTCGGGCGTGTCCGCGAGACGCCCCAGAACGAATCCACCCCGTTCTACCCCCGCAGCCCCTACGGCGTCTCGAAGGCCTACGCCCATTGGATCACCGTCAACTTTCGCGAAGCGCACGGCCTCCACGCGTCGTCCGGGATCTGCTTCAACCACGAGTCTCCGCTGCGCGGGATCGAGTTCGTGACGCGAAAGATCACCCGCGCCGTGGCGCGCATCGATGCGGGCGAACAGCAACAGATCGCTCTCGGCAACCTCGAGGCGCGACGCGACTGGGGATTCGCCGGGGACTACACACGCGGCATGTGGCAGATGGTTCAGCAGCCCGAAGGTGACGACTACGTCCTTGCGACCGGCGTGTCGCACTCGGTCCGCGAGTTCGTGGAGGCGGCGTTCGAAGCCGTCGGAGAGCGGATCGAATGGGACGGAGAGGGCGTCGAGGAACGCGGGCGAGTCGCCGACGGGACGGTCCGTGTGACCATCGACCCGACCCTGCGCCGACCCACCGAGGTCGACGTGCTGCTCGGCGATGCGACCAAGGCCAGGAACCAACTCGGGTGGAAGCCCACGCTGAGCTTCGAGTCGCTGGTGGCGCTCATGGTCGAGGACGACTGCAAAGCGGTGCGGGGAGAGTTGCCGAGCTAGGGACCCTTTCGGGTGCGGAGGGCCGGCGCTTGGACACCGAGTGATCGCGACACCGAGCTGGGCGGCGGGCATCATCAACCACGGCTCCTACGCGGAGCTCGAGCGTTGTCTGGACTCCTTGCGCGCCCAGACGCGCCGGCCTTCGACGATCCGGGTCCTGGATACCGGGGTCGACCCCGAGCGGTACCGGGTCCTCTTCGACCGCGTCCGCGCCGACGACCTGCGCTTCTCCTCGGGTCCCAACCGCGGCTATGCCGGGGGGGCCAACGTCTTGTTGCGCGCGATCGCTGCCGAGGAGGCCACGTGTCGCTACCTGCTGCTCCTCAATCCGGATGTGGTGCTCGACCCGCGCTTCGGCGAGGAACTCGTCGGGGCCCTCGAAGCCGAGCCCCGGGTCGCCGTGGCGTCGGGCAAACTGCTACGACCCGGGCGACGTCTCCTCGACAGCGCGGGGATCGCGTTACCCCGTCACCGGCGGCCGCGCGACCGCGGAAGCGAAGAGGTGGATCGCGGTCAATACGACCGACCCGAACGGGTGTTCGCCGTGAGCGGCGCCGCGCTGATGTTGCGCGTCGCCGCGCTCGACGACCTGGCGCTTTGCGGGGAGGTGTTCGACGAGGAGTTCTTCGTCTACCACGAGGACACCGATCTCGGTTGGCGCGCCCACCGTCTCGGGTGGGAGGTGTTGTACTGGCCACGCGCGACGGCGGTCCACCACCGCGGCTGGCGTCGCGAACAACGCTTCGACGTTCCCGTCGAGGTTCGGCGTCACTCGTTCAAGAACCACTACCTCCAGCTCGTCAAGAACGAGCGGGGGTGGGACTTCGTCCGCAATCTGCCGTGGATCGCGGCGTGGGAGGTGCTCCGCTTCGGGTACGTCCTGCTCCGCGACCCGCAGATGTTCCCCGCTTACCGCCAGGCCTGGGCCCTCCTGCCCTCGGCCTGGTCGAAACGGCGGGCGATCGCGCGCCGCGCGGCGCCCGTCTAGACCGAGCCCCGGGCGCCGTCGCGTCGTCTCGACCTCAGGGCTCCCAACCAGCGCTCGACGGGAGTGCAACGGCGCAGCACGGCGATGTTCTCGCTCTCGTTGCGGAGCAGGTCCAGCACCCGGAACGGCTCCTCGAGGTAGCGCGCCGCATCGTCGAGAAACACGCCAAAGCTCTCGAAGTCCCACACGTGGAAGTGGATGCTGTACTGAATTCGCATCAGGTGGGCCGCGTCCGCCTCGATGGCCGCTTCGGTGGGCAGCTTGTTCACCAGACGAGACCACTCGAGGTAGTGCTCCCGCCGGGAGACCTCCGGCCCTTCGCGGTCGTCGCGTACCAGGTGGTCGAACTCGACGAGGTCGCGGTCCGCGTCGAAGGTGTAGCGGCGGTCGGGAATCGCGTAGTAGAGGACACCACCCGTCTTCACCTTGCGCAGGTGGGTGCGGAGACTGCCGAGGGGGTTCTCACAGTGTTCGAGCTGGTGGTTGGCAATGATGAAGTCGAGGGAGTCGTCTTCGATCGACCCGAGTGTCTCGCCGTCGTCGACGATGTCGATCGGCGTCATCTCCGCGCGGTCGATGTCGGGGTAGTGCTGGGTCAGCTGGTCCACGTCGAGACGGTCGAGGTAGCGAACCCGCGCCGCCTCGGAGACCCAGAGGGGCCGGTGGAGCGCGCCGATCTCGAGACCGTCCCCGCGGAGGTACTGCGCGCTCAGACGTCGCCGTACCGGATCCAGGGGGTCTCGTGACGCGGAGCGTCCACGCGACGCGTCGGTCGCGCCGCGACGCCAGCGGCGAAGGAGGTCGCGCCCCCACGCCGTCGTTTCGCGCTTCCCCCAGGACAGCGGGCTCCGCGACCTTCGCCGCTCGTCTTCAGCCTGCACGCTCGCGCCTCGCTACCAGGGCGAACGCGGGACCGTTCGGATGCTCGGGGTCATCGAAGGCGATCTGCACGTGTCCCATCCCCACCGATGCGAGACAACCCAGGATATCGTCGCGCGTGAGCCAGTGGCTATAGAGGTCGGTGCCACCCGAGAAGCCCTGCCAGTCCAGCGCCGCGCCGTATTCGTAGCGGTGCAGGGTGTATTCGAATTCAGCTCGACGGGCAGATTCGCGGGCGCCGAATTTTGGCCAGATGAGGGGATTTTCCTTCAGACGACCCTCGTCAAAGTAGTGGGTCCACAGGTAGACGCTTGGTGCCACCCGGGCGATGAGCTGGAGCAGCTCGGCCGGCTCCTTCATGTGGTAGAGAACACCCGAAGCGAAGCACAGGTCGTAGCGCTCCTGCGTGTGTCGGAGGTGCTCGACGAAATCGCCGCAGAGAAAACGGACCCGTCGAAGGCCGACGACCTCCTTCACGACGAGACAGCGGAGAAAGGCGCTGGCGTTGGACTCGATCGCCGTAATCGACGCGGCGCCTCGTTGCTCCAGCATGTAGGAGTGACCGCCCTCGAGCGGCCCGAGCTCCAACACCCGTTTGCCCTCGACACCGCCGAGGGTCGAGCACGCCCAATCGACCCGGGCGTCTTCGAACAGCGGTGTCTCGCCGGCCCGGAGGTCGCCGAGGGTCTGCGGAAGCCTCGAGGTCCATTGGCCCTCGAAGAGGTCCAGGGCGCGCTGCGGATGCGGTCGCGCCGTCACGAAGCGATCCGCAATCGGGCTGGCCACGTCCGTGCTCATCGGGTGGGGCGCCCCGCCCGGTCGATGCGCGGCGGAAAGGCGAGCGAGAAATCTTCCCGATCGAGCGTCAGGTTGGGGTTGTAGTAGGGATCGAGCGCCCGCTGGGTGGCCCAGCGTTGGAACATGACGTCGATCTCTCGGTGAAAGCGCTTGAGCTTCTCACCGGCCAGGTCGTCGCCGCGGCTGGCGGACTCGTAGTGGTAGAACTCGGCGTAGGGCGTCCACACGATCCGGTAGCCGCGAGCGCGGATGCGCAGACACAGGTCGATGTCGTTGAAGGCGACCGCCAGGTGTTCCTCGTCGAGGAGACCTACTTCGTCCAGCACGTCTCGACGGGTCATCAGACAGGCGCCGGTCACCGCCGAGAAGTTCTGCACGACCCGCGCCCGGCCTCCGTGACCGTAGGTGCCGCGCTGGTGGTGTTTGTGGGCGTGACCCGCGACGCCGCCGATTCCGATCACGACCCCCGCGTGCTGGATCTTGTCGTTCGGGTAGTAGAGCTTCGCGCCCACCGCACCGATCTCGGGTCGCATGGCCTGGCTGACCATCTCGCGCAGCCAACCACCCGAAAGTGGCTCGACGTCGTTGTTGAGCAGCGCGATGAGCTCGCCCTTCGACTCCGAGATCGCGACGTTGTTGATCGCGGAAAAGTTGAAGGGCCCCGGGTACGAGATCACGTGGATCCGTGGGTCGTCTCGCAGGCTCGAGAGCAGCTCGAGCGTTTCCGCCTCCTCGCTCTCGTTGTCGACGACCAAGACCTCGACGGCGGGATAGTCGACGCCCGCGAAACACCCCTTCACCGCCTTGCGCAGCAGCTCGGCGCGATCGCGTGTCGGGATGACCACGCTCACGAGAGGCTTCTGATCGGGGAGGGGCCACACCACCCGGTGGTGGAAGGAGCCATCGTACGCGGGCTCTACCCGGACGTCTTGTTTGGTGTCGTGTTCGAAGTGCCACCGGAGTGCGCGTCGCGCCGCGTCGTGGGCGTAGTCCTTTGCACGACCGTCGAGGCCCGTCGAACCCGCCGCGGCGCGCCAGTGGTAGAGGACCAGCGGGACGTGTCGGATGTCTTCGGGTCGGACCCGGCTCACCAAGCGCAGAAAGAGGTCGTAGTCCTGCGCGCCCTCGTAGCCCTCTCGAAACCCACCGACCTCGAGCAGACGCGAGCGCCGACACACCGCCAGGTGGTTGACGTAGTTCTGGGAGTAGAAGAGGTCGGGGTTCCAGTCGGGCTTGAAGTAGGGGTCGAAGCGAACTCCGTGGCGATCGATCTTGTCCTCGTCGGAGTAGAGAAGCTCCGCTCCCGGGTGCCGGTCGATCTCCTCGGCGATGGAGAGCAGGGCGTGCGGGCGCAGCTCGTCGTCGTGGTCGAGCAGCGCGACGAACTCGCCCGTCGCCATCGCGAGGGCGGTGTTGCTCGCCGCCGAGATGTTGCCCCGTGTTTCGCGGTACTCGACCTTGATCCGCGCATCCCGACCGGCCATCTCGTCCAAGAGCTCGCGGACCGCGGGGTCCGAGGAGGCGTCGTCGGCGATACAGAGCTCCCAGTGCGGGTACCACTGATCGAGGACCGACTGGATGGCTCGACGGAGCCACCGGAGGTCGGTGTTGTAGACCGGCATGGCGACCGACAGCGTGGGCGTCGCGCGGAGACCCGCGAGACGCTTCTCGACGTCTTCGACGCCCGGTGAGACGAGCGTGTCGAAGCGCTGCACCCAGTCCGTGTACTGCTCGGGAAGCGAGGCGCTGCCGGGTTGGAGGTCGCGCCACACCCCTCGCACCCCCCCCGTGCGCAGGGATTGGAGCACTCGACGGACTCGCGACAGAAACAGACGAGGGGAGCGCAGCGACGTCGCGAGATGGGGCCACGCGAGACGAGCCACGCCTTCGAGGCCACCGATCTCCCGACACGAGAACTCCCGGATCCGGAAGCGCCCCGGTGCGGCGAGCGGGTCGAACCGGAACGAGCGGGTCCCGGGACTCAGGTGGACCAGCGCGCGATACGCCCCTTCCGCGCCTCGTGCAAAGGAGAACGAGCTGTCTTCGCTGTATCCGTCGCCGGGATCGAAATAGACCCTGGGCGCGGCGAGGTCGGCGGGGTCGTAGTCCACCCAGGTCGAGAACAAGACCCATCCGCTCGGCATCCGCGCTCGGGGGCGCGCGTGAAAGAACGGGTCGAGGCCCACGGACTTCCAGTCGTACTCCTCCCCCACGATGGACTGGATGTCGTTGGCCGGTTCGAGGTCGAACAGAACGCGACGTCGAACGACCGCGCGTAGCGCCGTCCGGATGGCGATGACGACTCGGCGTACGGGTGCCGTGTACCGCCAGGCCCGAGAGGCCAACACGGCTCGGTACTCGTGCTCGGTCCGATCGACGGACCGCTCCAGTCGATCGATCGTCTGGGCCTGGGTCTCGACCTCCCATCGCAGGTCGTTGAGCAGACGCTCTCGTTCGTTGAGGGTCGTGCGCAGGTCATCGTCGGCGCGGGGGGAGCGGGTCCAGTTCGACGCGGCCTCTCCGAGGGAGCGAAAGAGATCGCGGTGTTCCTCCCAGTGCCGATCTGCCGAATCGAGGAAGCGTCCGAGCAAGGGGGACACCTCTCCGCCCACGAACACGATCCCGAGCCCGTCGCCGTGGGCGAAGTGCAACGTGGGAAAGCGCTCGCCCAGACGACGAAACGTCGCGCTCGGCCCTTGTAAGAGGACGACGCCTTTGGCGCTCAACCGCGAAAGCCACCCCTCGATGATCGTGTCTCGCATGCTGGCTTCGTCGACGATCAAGAGATCGATGGCGCCGTCGGCAAAGGTCGCGGCCGCGGTGTCCACCCGGCTCCGCACCGTCACGAGCCCCGAAACGGGGTAGGAGTCCCGCGCGGCTCCCGCGTCGAGGTCGAGATCGTTCCCGCTGTCGACGCGGATGCACTGACAGCGGCGCGCGAGTTCGTCGGTACCTTGACACGTCGCCGCGAACAAGGACCCCGGACCGCTCGCGGAGACGACGCAATTCGGGGCCAACAGGTCGACCAACAGAAACACAAAGGGAGCGTGCGCTGCGACGCGTTCTTCCCGCGTTCCGCTCGCCAGCCAACGCGGTTGCGATAGGCAAATCGGATGCGCGAGCGGGTTGAAACCGACCGGAAATGCTCGCTCCACGGCGCCACGATAGCACCGGCTTGTCATCGCGATTCGGCGCTCAACGGTAAAGGCTCCGTCGGACGCGGCCTTCGCGCGGAAGTTGCACGTCTGTGAACCCCCGAGTCATTCCCTCTCTCGGTCGGTGCCGCGATCGAGCGCCGCGCGGGTCGCTTCCAGGTACCCGCGACCGTGGTGCTGGTCGGGTTCGAGCACCGCGCCCTCGCCCCATTCGTTCCACGCGTTGAGAAAGACAAGCGACTCGCGTCGCTTGGTCTCCGCCTCGAGCTCGAGGATCGCCCGCAACCACGTCTCGTAGTGCTCGGGGTCGGCGTTGTGAGCGATGTGGGCGGCGGGACCCCGTCGCGCCGTGTTGTCCCACGCGGTCATGAGACCCGGGTGGACCAAGGGGCCGTCGCGTTCGGCGCGGTGTCGCTCGACGTCCGAGCGAACGACCTGCGCGTAGTCGTAGATCCGTCCTTCGAAAGCCGGGTCGAGGTGCTCCACTTCGGACGCGGCGTCTCGCGCGTCGACGCGGTGTGGCGGAAAATTGACCGCGGCGTCGAACCCCATGGCGTGCGGGTCCGCCAAGTCCCAGAAACGCACCGCGCAGAGATGGACCGGCCCGACGCCAAAGACACGGCACTCATTGCGCCACATCGCGACGACTTCCTCGATGTCGGGGATGGCTCCGGCGCGATACACGACCAGCACCGGTTTGCCTCGGTACCGGATGTAGCGCGGGTCGCGGAGCATCGGGATCACTTCTCGGATGAACCGGCGGTTCGATTCCATCGAGTACTGCTGGCGGATCAGGACATCGTCGTCGCGGCCGTCCCAGCGACGGGTCCAGTTCTCGTTCGCCCAACAGATACAGAAGGGGGCGTCGGGGCGACCGGTCGCGATCACCTCCCGCAACGGCCGCTCGAGAAGACGCCGGCCGTCGAACCAGTAGTAGTAGTAACAGAAGCCGTGGATGCCGTAGCGTCCCGCCAACCCGGCCTGCGCTTCTCGCGTCTCCGGGACACGGAGGTCGTAGTACCCAAACTCGGTGGGCGCGCGGGGCTGGCGGTGTCCCTCGAAGAGCGGGCGCGCGGAGGTCACGTGGTGCCACTCGGTGAATCCCTTCCCCCACCACGCATCGTTCTCGGGGATCGGGTGGTACTGGGGAAGGTAGAACGCGATCAGCTTGACCCGTTGTCCACGCGACGCGACGCCGAGGCGGCGGTTGCGGGCCGGCGCGGAGAAGTGACGGACCGTGTACCCCGCGGCCTCCGCCACGAGTGGGAAGAGCCGCTCGATCGCGTGGTGGAGCGTTCCGTCGAGCTGCCCCCGCTCGGTCTCGAAGTTCTCGAGACGAAGGCCGATGTCGCGCAGCATTTCGAGGGCGGCGGGTCGGAACCAGAACATCGAGCCGGCGAAGAACTCCAGTCGGAGGGAGTGCCGGGGAAGACCGAGCCGTCCCAGCAACTCGCGCATCGTGTGTCGGTTCGATCCCCAGGATTCGGCCGAGCGGTCGACGCTTTCGGCCGCGCCGAGCATGCCGACCTGCTCGTTGTTCGCGAAGACGTCCAGGATCTCGCGGACGCGCTCGGGGGACCCGAGCAGGCCGTCGAGAAGCCGCCCGCGCCAACGCTCGCCGTCCATCCGGTGGGCGCTCTTCTTCGAGTGGATCTTGCACACGAGGTCGTAGCCCCGGAGCTCCGGGTCGGCGAGGAGTTCCACGAAAGGGCCGATGTCTCGCCCGCGGTTCTCGTAACGCCGCAGGGTCGCGTCGGGAAACGCATCCAGGATCTCGTCGCGACACTCGCGTTCTGCGGCCTCCCCGAGCGACGCGAAGAGGTGAAAGGGCTCGGGGATGTTGGCGAGGGCCTCGTGGATCTCGCTCCAGACGTCCGGGTAGTAGAGGTGGAGCACGACGGCGATACGCGCCCGCTCCGGCGCGGCGATCCCGGCCTCGCGTTGCTGCATCCACGCCGGCGTCGGAAGCGGCGCGCCACGCTCGAGCCAGTGGGCGAGGGGGTTTGTCTCGGTGCCGTCGAGCTCGGGATGCCGTTCGGTGTAGCGCCGGGTGCGAAACGCGGGGTGCGGGTCACGCCCGAGGCGGGCTCCGACGTTCAGGAAGTGGGCGAGGGGGTTGAGGCCGAAGCGCGCGACGTTCGGGTTGTTCCGCAGGTAGTAGCGCGTATTGAAGAGGGGGTTGGGCCACCGCCCCTCCTCGGCGCCCGTCCTGACGAAGTGCAGGAGCGGGTCGCCCGCAACGGCGACGTCGGGGTAGCGCCTGAGGTAATAGCCGGAGTCGAAGAGCGGGCAGGGGCTGCGGCCTTCGGCGGCTCCGTGTCGGACGTAGTGCAAGAGCGGGTCCAAGCCGCTCTCGGAGACGCCGGGGTAGCGGTGGAGGTAGAAGTCGGTGTCGAAGAGGCCGCTTTGGGCGATCTCGTCCCGCGCATTCCGTTCGCGCAGGCGTTCGCCCAGCTCTCCGCGAGCGAGCCAGACGACGCCTCGGACGATGCGACGGAGGAAGTCCAGCGCCCCGTCGCTCATCGCCCGAAGAGCGCGCGCAGCGTCTGCGCGAGCCTGCGGAACGGGGAGGGCCAGCGCGTGGCCCGGAGGCGCGAGCGAAGCACCTCGGCGGCGTAGGCGGCTTCGTGCAGGTCGTCCCGCTCGCGCTCGAGGGCGGCGATCGCGTCGGCTCGGGCCTCCGCTTCGCGACGCGCCGTCGCGAGAGCGTCTTCGCTCGCGTGGAGTCGGATCTCGAGGGCGGCGATCGTGGTCTCCTGTGTCTTCTGCGTCTC
>JANQRO010000430.1 GCA_028284525.1 Myxococcota bacterium
TTCCACCGGACCAACGAGACGATCGGCAACGCCGATCCCGAGTACCAGCAAGAAGGGGAGAAGCCCGAGGACACCGCCGAACGCTCGCGGATGGCGCTCTTCGGGTACTTCAACGAGCTCGCCGAGCGCCGCCGCGACGACCCCCGGGACGACTGGGTGAGTGCCGTCCTGGCCGGGCGGCCCGGCGGCGAGCCGATGGGTACCCTCGAGCTCCTCTCCTATTTCTTCCTGCTCGTGGTGGCCGGCAACGAGACCACTCGCAACGCCTTGAGCGGCGGGGTCGCGACCCTCGCGGACCACCCCGATCAGTGGGATGCGCTGCGCGCCGACCCGGGTCTCACCGAGCGCGCCGTCGAGGAGATCGTGCGCTGGACGAGTCCGGTGATCCAGTTCACCCGCACCGCGGTGGAGGACTACGTGCTGCGCGGTGTGAAGATCCGCGCCGGGGAGTCGGTGTGCCTGTTCTATCCCTCGGCCAATCGCGACGACGAAGTCTTCGAGGCCCCCGACCGCTTCCGCATCGACCGCCACCCGAACCCGCACCTGGGCTTCGGCGTGGGGGAGCACTTCTGTCTCGGGGCCAATCTCGCGCGTCTCGAGCTGCGCGTGATGATCGGTGCACTCACGGAGCGGCTCGAGCACTTCGAGCTGGGCGGCGCGCCCGACCGGCTCCGCTCGAGCTTCGTCGGTGGGATCAAGCGGCTCCCGGTCCAGCTGCGGCTCCGACCCGCACAGACCTAGCGCAAGAGCGTTCGCTAGGAGTCCGGCGCGCCGGCCCGGCGGAAGCGCTCGAAGCGGCTCGGATCGACGATCTTCCCGCGCCCCTTCAGGAACGCGAACTTCATCCACTCGGCCAAGAAGGCCAGCTCGATGAAGGGGAGGGCGCGCACCAGCGCGTGGTGCCCCGCGTCGTCGAGCTGGGCGAGGAGCTCCGCGCGCAACGGCTCGTCGAGCCGGGCCATCACCTTGGCCAGCCCGGTGCCCTGCACGACGTCGCGTTCGAGGGACTCGACGTCGATCGCGATCAGCGCGCCGCTCGCCTGCTCGACGAAGTTGCGCGGCAGCGGGTCGGTGTACTCGTAGCCCACCCGCAGCTGCGGGGGCTCCAGCGCGACCAGGGCCTGGGCCAGGTCCTGCGCGCAGTCGTCGTCGATCACGCCGACGTTGCGCAGAAAGCCCAGGTCGACCTGGAGGGCGCTCGCGATGGGCAGCGTCGCGGTGGGACGCGCTTCGCCCTCCACCGCGTAGAGCGCCGCGAAGAACTCGACGAGGGCGGGGAGGTGACGCTCGGCGAAGACGTCCACCACCTCGCCCTCCACCCACTCGACGTAGAGCTGGTGCTCGAAGTGGGCGAGAAGCTCGGGGCACATCTTGGTGCCGCGCAACGCGAGCAGGCTCGCCGCCGCACGCTCCGCCAGCCACGAGTCGTGGAAGGAGATCTGCTTGCAGCGGTAGTCGCCGAGCTCGAGGAGCCGCACCGTGTGCGAGTTGACCAGGCGGTTGCGGAGCCGGCGCAGCCAGCGTCGCAGCGGGCTGGTCCGCCGGTTGAGGGCGCGGGCGCGAAACGGGGGGATCGTCGCCATGGGCTCGCGCTGGGCCCGGCGCTCCGGGCCCCTCCTGGGTGCGGGGGGAGGGCCATACTACACGCCCCGGCGGCGGGGACGTGCCGAAACTACGCGGCGCAGAGCGCGGCGAGGCTCGAGAGCGAGGTTCCACGACGGGGCTGGCGGATTTCGTGGCGGTCGAGGCCGTTCGTGGTGTAGCCGAAGGAGAGCCCGGTCTCGGGGTCGACCCAGGCCAGCTGTCCCCCCGCCCCGTTGTGGCCAAAGGTGCGGGGCGAGGCCGTGCGTCCGAAGCCCCGCAGATGCGACTTGCCGTCGTCGCCGGCCTGGAGGAGCCCGAGGGTGCGGTTCGCCGGCACCCGCATCAACGGGTCGGGGAGCCGGTTGCGCACCCGGGAG
>JANQRO010000326.1 GCA_028284525.1 Myxococcota bacterium
GGCGTGGGACGCGAGCGACCGGGTGCACAACGCCCACACCGATCCGACCCCAGACCTGTTCTACACGGACGCGTTCCGCGCCGGCGCGGCGGTGCTCCAGCGCATGGGGATGAGCTTCGACGCCTGGCTCTATCACCCGCAGATCGAGGACCTGGTCGATCTCGCCCGGGCGCTCCCCGAGCTCCCGATCGTCCTCGATCATCTGGGAGGACCCCTGGGCGTCGGCCCCTACGCGGGCCGACGCGAGGAGGTACGCGCGGCGTGGCGCCCGCCGATGGAGGCACTGGCCGGCTGTCCAAACGTCTCGCTCAAGCTCGGCGGGATCGGGATGTCGATCTACGGCCTGGGCTGGCACAAGCAGCCGAGCGCGCCGAGCTCGGACGCCCTGGTCGCGGCGTGGGGAGACGACATCCGCTGGTGCATCGAGCGTTTCGGTCCGGAGCGCTGCATGTTCGAGAGCAACTTCCCGGTCGACAAACGCGGCTGCTCCTACACCGTGCTGTGGAACGCCTTCAAGAAGATCGCCGCCGATGCCAGCGCCACCGAGAAGGCCTGGCTCTTCCACGACTGCGCCGCCCGTGTCTATCGGCTCTGAACCGCGTCGCGCTGCTCGGCACCGTGGATCCGGGTGTGGAGGTCGATCCGCATCCCGGTCCAGACGTCGCGCAGCCCGAGCGCCTCGTCCCGCTCGAGCGCTTGCGCCCCGGCGAGGGCGTCCTCGAGGGGGCCGCGAAACCACGGAAAGAGCGTGTGCGGAAGCCGCGCGACGGGGAACCACGCGACCCGCGGCGTCTCCCAGCTCGGCGCGAGGGCGCCGCCCTCCACCTCGCAGCGGTACACCCGGGCCTCGTGGGCGAGGGGGCCGCGGCGTCGGTAGCGACCCACCGGGGTGCCCACCCGCACCCGGATGCCGGTCTCTTCGAGCACTTCGCGGCGCAGCGCCTCCTCGGGGCGTTCTCCGGCCTCGGCATTGCCGCCCGGGAGCTCCCAGCCGCGCAGGGTGCGGCGCTCGGCCAGGAGCACGAGCCCGTCGCGCAGCACCACCGCCTGGACGACCCGGCGTGGCCCGCGGCGACCGCGGTGGAACAGCTCGCTGCCGAGGATCGAGGCGTAGGACCCGAGGGCGCGGAGCAGGGCCACCGGCGCCCGCAGCGCTATCCCACGATCTTGCTCAGGGGGTATTCGACGATGCCGCGGGCGCCCTGGTCCTTGAGACGCGGGATCAGCTCGCGGACCTCCTGCTCGGCGATCACGGTGTTGACCGCGACCCAGCGGTCATCGGCCAGGTTCGAAATCGTCGGCGTCCCCAACGCGGGCAGCACGTCGAGCACCTTCTCGAGCTGGGCGCGGGGGAGGTTCATCATCAGCCCCACGCGATCGATCGCTGCGATCGCTCCCTGGAGCAGCATCAGCATGCGCTCCATCTTGTCCCGCTTCCACGGGTCGCGGCGGGCCTCGCGGTTGGCGATGAAGCGCGGTGTGCTCTCGAGGACGGTGTCGATCACGCGGAGCTGGTTGGCGCGCAGGCTCGAGCCCGTCTCCGAGACGTCGACGATCGCGTCCGCCAGGACCGGCGGCTTCACCTCGGTGGCGCCCCAGGAGAACTCGACGTCCGCTTTCACCCCGTGCTGCTTCAGGTAGCCCTTGGTGAGTCCGACCGCCTCGGTGGCGATGCGTTTGCCCTCGAGGTCCGCGGCCTTCTTGAGCTTCGAACCCTCTTTGACCGCGAGCACCCAGCGTACCGGGCGATAGTTGGGCCAGGGCGCGCGCAGGTCGGCGAGCTCGTCGACCTTCGCCCGGTTCTCGAGCACCCAGTCGAGCCCGGTGATCCCGGCGTCCATCACTCCCTGCTCCACGTAGCGCGCCATCTCCTGGGCGCGGATCAGGATGCACTCGACCTCGGCGTCGTCGATGTCCGGGTAGTAGGAGCGCGAAGAGATGCTCACCTGGAACCCGGCGTGGGAGAAGAGCCGGACCGTGGTGTCCTGGAGGCTTCCCTTGGGCAGCCCGAGACGCAGCAGACGTTTGGGACGGGCGCTCATTTCTTGTAGACCTCGGCGGGGTCGAAGACCTGGACGCCCTCGTCGACCCAGCAGCCCTCGCCCGCCGCGTCCCAGCGGCGGTAGAAGCAGCTGCGGCGGCCGGTATGACAGGCGGCGCCGCCCACCTGCTCGACCTTCACGAGCACCGCGTCGGCGTCGCAGTCGATGTGCAGGCTCTTCACGATCTGGACGTTCCCGCTCTCCTCGCCCTTGTGCCAGAGCCCGCGCGAGCGGCTCCAGTACACGACCTGCCCCTGGGCGAAGGTCTCGCGCAGCGACTGCTCGTTCATGTGCGCGACCATCAGGATCTCGCCGGTGGCGTCGTCCTGGGCGATCGCGGTGACGAGGCCACCGCCCTTCTCGAAATCGAGTGTGTCGAGGGGGTCCATGGGGCAGGCGAGGCTACCCGTCCCCGAGGGCAGCCGCCAGCTGAGCGCAGAGCGCAGAGAGCTCGTCGAAGCACTCGCCGCGTCGGTAGAGCGGCTCGCGGACGTCGGGGTCGCGGTGACGCGCCAGGATGCGACGTCGCGCCAAGGCGTCGAAGGCGTTCGCG
This sequence comes from Myxococcota bacterium, assembly GCA_028284525.1. GTDB lineage: Bacteria > Myxococcota_A > UBA9160 > UBA9160 > PR03 > JANQRO01. Next base: position 2,596 of record JANQRO010000326.1, read on the forward strand.
AAGGTGGCGCGGCTCGCCACCTCGGGGCTGCGGATCTCGCCGAGCAGCTCGCTGCGCACGAAGGCCTCGCCGGCGACCCGCTCCAGGGTCTTCACCGACGTGGGCTCCGAGATCGCCTGGGCGGCGCGGAAGGCCGCGAGGTAGGCCTCCTGCAGCCCCCGGGTCTGGAGCTCCAGGGTGCGCAGCGCGGCGCGCCCCTTGTCGGCGGCGCGGTAGCGCCCCTCGTGGAGCTCGGCGAACCCGACGCGCTCGAAATGCCGAAGGGTGTTGTCGAACTGCGGCCCGACCACCTGCGCCGGCGGCGCGAAGAACTCGTGGTAGAAGAGGTCGGCCCAGACACGCAGATCCTCGCGAAGCTCGTCGCGGGTGGCACCGGTCTGCAGCCGGCGCGCCATGAAGCTCGCCGGCGCCAGGAAGTGGAGGATCGAATTGCGGTAGATGTCGAGGGCGCGTCGCTTGGCGTCTTCGAAATAGAGGATCTCGCCGCGCTCGTCCTCGAGGGCTCGGATGAGATCGCTGCGGCGCAGGAACGCCACCGAGTCGCCGAAGTCGGGGAGGTCCGCCTCGAGGGCCGGGGTGAGGTCGGCGCCGCAGACGCGCAAGAGCTCCACCAGCTCGCGCATCCGTGCGTTGAGGTCGTGACGCAAGAGCCCCGGACGCGCGGCGCCGAGGAAGACGGCGGCGGCCACTGAGGTGGCGTTGGCGGCGGTGCACGCGTTGATCCGCTCGACGATGCGGTTGCCGAGCCCCGCCACGAACTCGCGGCGCGCGTCCTCGGCGTCGGGCGCCGAGAGCGCGTCGCGGGCGTCGCCCATCGCCTCCGCCACCGAGATCGGCTCGTCGAAGTGCACCGTCGCGCTGCCCCAGCGCCGTCGCAGCACCTTGCGCGCCTTGAGCAGCCCGCGGAGGTTCTCGTCCCGCTTCCCCTGCCCCGCGAGCTCCGAGAGCATCGCGCTCTCCTCGACCAGCCGTTCGTAGGTGATCGACACCGGCACGAAGAAGAGGTCGCGCCGCCCCGAGTCGAGAAAGGCGTCGACGTTCCACGAGAGCATCCCGAGCTTGGGCGCCAGGGTGCGGCCCGTGCGCGAGCGCCCGCCCTCGATGAAGAACTCCTGGGGAAACCCCTCGCGCACCAGATAGGACACGTAGGAGCGGAACACCTCCTTGTAGAGATCGTCGTCGAAGGAGCGCCGCAGAAAGAAGGCCCCGGCCCGGCGGAAGATGTAGCCGAAGGGCCCGAAGGCCATGTTCTCCCGGGCCGCGATGTGGGGCGGCACCATGTAGTGCTTGTAGAAGAGCCACGAGATCAGCACGAAATCGAAGTAGGAGCGGTGGTTGGGCACCAGCACGATCGGGTTGCGCGACGCCACCCCGGCGACCCGATCCAGCCCGGAGGTCTCGATCGACTGGAAGAGACGTCCGAAGAGCGCCGACGCGGCCGCGCTCAGCACGGCGAGGAAGGTCGAATTCATCGACGCCGAGATCTCTCGGAACATCGACTCGGCCTCGGAGCGCGCCGCCTCGATGCTGCGCCGGCGTCCGCTGGCGCGGCGGTCGATCGCGGCCTCGACCGGGCCCGCCCCGAGCACCCGCTCGGCGACCTTGTGTCGCGGTCGCAGCGAGGGCCCCTCGACGATCTTCTCCTCCCGCGAGAGCGGGATCAGCACCGCCCGTCGCAGCTTGCGCACGAGGGTCTCCCGCGAGTCGTCGCGGCGTTCTGCGACGAAGGCGCCGACGTCGATGCCCTCCCCCACCTTGACCGCGAGGCTGCGGTAGTTCGCGAGAAAGGAGGCGACCTTGGCGAAGTCGCTGGGTCGGGTCGGCGCGCCGTAGGCGAGGTTCAGGAAGCGACGCTGGTTGCGGGGACCCTTGCGCCAGAAGAGCGCGACCGGCACCACCGTGACCGGGCCGCCCTCGTCGGCGGCCCGGGCGAGCGCGCGATCGAGCAGCTCGCGGTCGGCGCGACGCAGCGCGGCCAGGTGGCGGCGACCGCGCAGCCACGCCCGCAACCGCTCCGAGCGCAGAAAGACGAAGAGCGAGCGCTCCTCGCGCATCAGCGTGTCGATCGGGATGCGGTCGACCCCGCGTCGCCACAGATCGCCGGTGCGCCAGAAGCGGACCCGGGTGCGCAGCGCCCGCCACAGCGGCCCGTAGTAGTCGAAGCGGATGCCGTTGGCGAAGAGCGAACGCCGCAGCCCGTGGCGCAGGAAGAGCGCGTTCATCAGGAAGTAGTCGAGACGGCTCGCGTAGCGCATCGCGTACACCACCGTGCCGCGCTCCTCGAGGGTGCGCAGCCGTGCGACGGTGTCGTCGTCGAGGGCGAGGTCGCGGAAGAAGCGTCTGGCGAAGCCCCGGGCGAAGAGGTTGAAGCGCGCGTGCATCCCCGAGAGCGGGTCGCGGCGCGCCTCCTCGCTCACTCCAGGATCACGTCGATCTGATTGGCGATTTCCTGTGGCGTCCAGAGGCCGTTCCCCTTCTTCACACCCTCGGCGCGCACCATCCGCATCTCCGAGATCCGCCCGCCGCCGACGAAGAAGATGCGTTTGGTGACGTCCCGGGCGAGGTCGCTCGCCAGATAGACGATCAGGGGAGCGATGTGTTCGGGGGTCATCTCTTGAAAGCGCTCGGTCTGCGCGCCGGGGAGGTCTTCGGTCATCCGGGTGAGCGCCGCGGGGGCGATGGCGTTGACACGGATGCCGTACTTCTGGCCCTCGAGGGCCAGACAGCGGGTGAAGCCGGCGATGCCGGCCTTGGCCGCTCCGTAGTTGGTCTGTCCGAAGTTGCCCTCGAGCCCCGAAGTCGACGAGGTGTTGATGATCGATCCGCCGTCGCCCTGTTCGCGCATGCGCAAGAAGGCCGGGCGGGTCACCGCGTAGGTGCCCTTCAGGTGGACGTCGATCACGTCGTCCCACTGGCCTTCGTCGAGCTTCGCCAGGGTCTTGTCGCGGAGGATGCCCGCGTTGTTGACCACGCAGTCGACACGGCCGAAGGCCTCGACGGCCGCGGCCACGATGCGCTCGCCGCCGTCGACGGTCGCGACCGACTCGTAGTTGGGGGCGGCCCGGCCACCGGCGGCCTCGATCTCCTTCACCACGGCGTCGGCCATCGCGCTGCCAGCGCCGCTCCCGTCCCGAGCCCCGCCCAGGTCGTTCACCAGCACCGCGGCGCCGGCTTCGGCGAGGGCCAGGGCGTGCGCGCGGCCGATACCGCCGCCGGCCCCGGTGACGATCACCACCTTGTCGGAGAGCAGTCCCATGAGGGGAGCCTAGCGTCCCCCCGCTTCGAAGAGCAGGGTGCGGAGCTCGCCCAGCCGCTCGAATCCCAGCGTCGCGTAGAGCTGGTGCGCGGCGTCGTTGCCGTCGACCACCGAGAGCTGTACGTGGTCGGCACCCGCGGCGAAGGAGCGGGCGCAGAGCGCCGCGACGCCGGCCCGCGCGAGCCCGAGGCGTCGGTATCCCGGCCAGGTGTAGACACCCTGGAGCAGCCAGCCTTCGGGGAGCTGGACGTCGGAGTAGCCGACGAAGGCGACCTGACCCTCGTGCTCGGCGACCAGCGCGCGCGGCAAGCGGTTGCGCACCCACCGGCGGAATCCATGGGGGTCCCCGAGAAAGGGATCGGGTCTCCCCTCCTCGCGGAGACTCGCCCGCGCGGCCTCCACCAGCGCCTCGAGGTCGGCGAGGTGGGCCTCGCGCACCGCGGCCACCCCCTGCTGCGGGGTCCGCAGGCGACCCGGTGCGCAGCAGAGCGTGGTTTCGCGGCGGTCGATCTGGGCGCGGCGCCCGGCTTCCTCGAGCCGGCGCCACAACCGCTCGGCCTGCGCCGGCGCGCAGCGGATCAGCCCGGTCGAGAGTCGCGCCACGGCCTCGGCGGCCAACGCGAACGGCGCCCCCTCGAGGTCGACGTCGAACGCGACGGTGGGGCGCAGCGACGCCACCCCGACCAGTCGCTCGCCCTCCCACACGCCGAGCACGGCGGACTCGACATCGCCCACCTGGGTGCGGCGGCCGATCCGGTCGACCAGGTCGAGGAGGAAGAGATTCTCCGAGGCGCGGCCGCGCAGCGCGGCGCACGCGGTGTCGCGGTCGCGTCGCTCGAGCAGACGCAGCCGGTAGGGCGACTCCTCGGGCGGGCTCTCCGGCGCGGTGGCCACGTCGCGCTCAGTCGATCACCGCGAGCACCGCGCCCTCTTCGACGTTGTCGCCCTCGGCGACGCGGATCTCGGTGAGCCTGCCCGCGCACGGTGCCTCGACCGGGATCTCCATCTTCATCGACTCCATGATCAAGATGATGTCTCCCTCACCGAGGGCGTCGCCCGCCGCGGTTTCGATCTTCCAGATGTTTCCGGTGATCTGCGCTTCCACTTCGGTGGCCATGGAACTCCCTCAGGTGCGGCGGGCAACGATGCGCTCGCTCAGAAAATCGGTGCTGAGCTCGCCCCGGCGAAACGCCTCGTCGGCGAGGATCGCGTCGTGGGTCGCGAGGTTGGTGGCGATCCCCTCGATCCGGGTCGCCCGGACCGCCTCGGCCGCGCGCTCGATCGCCGCGGCGCGGGTCTCGCCCCGGACGATGAGCTTGGCGAGCAAGGGATCGTAGAAGGGGGTGACGACGGTCCCCGCCTCCACGCCGGCGTCGATGCGGACGTCGTCGCCCTCGGGCCACGCGAGATCCCCGATCGTCCCGGGCGAGGGCAGGAAGTTCTTGTCGGGGTTCTCCGCGTAGAGCCGCATCTCGATGGCGTGTCCGCTTTGCCGCAGATCGTCCTGCCGGAAGGGCATGTCCTCCCCAGCGGCGAGCTGCAGCTGGAGACCGACGAGGTCGACGCCGGTCGTCCACTCGGTGATCGGGTGCTCGACCTGGAGACGGGTGTTCATCTCCATGAAGTAGAAGTCGCCCTCGGGGCCCAGCAGGAATTCGACGGTCCCCACCGTGGTGTAGTCGATGCTGCGCGCCGCCCGCACCGCGGCCGCGCCGAGGGCGCTGCGCAGCGTCTCGTCCACCGCGGGGCTCGGCGCCTCTTCCAGCACCTTCTGGTGGCGCCGCTGCACCGAGCACTCCCGCTCGAAGAGATGGACCGTCTCGCCCCGGCGGTCGGCGGCGATCTGGACCTCGATGTGTCGCGCCGGGGTCACGAGGCGCTCGAGGTACAGCGCGCCGTCGCCAAAGGCGCTCTCGGCCCGCCGCGTCGCGCTGGCGACGGCGCGCTCGAGGCCGGCGGCGTCGCGCACCGGCACCATGCCGATGCCACCGCCGCCGCTCGCCGCCTTCACCATCACCGGATAGCCGATGCGCTCGGCGGCCTCGGTCGCGGCGGCCGCGTCCGGGAGCAGGTCGCTCCCGGGCACCACCGGCACCCCGGCCTCGCGCATCCGCGCCCGGGCGTGTTCCTTGTGCCCCATGGCTTCGATCGCGTCGGGCGAGGGGCCGATGAAGGTCGTCCCGGCCTCCGCGACGGCGCGCGCGAAGCCCGGGTTCTCCGACAGAAAGCCGTAGCCGGGGTGCACCGCGTCGGCGCCGCTCTCGCGAATCGCGTCGAGGATCGCCTCCACCCGGAGGTAGGAGTCGCGCGCCGGCGGCGGCCCGATCGCGACGGCGTGGTCGGCATCGCGCACGTGGAGCGCACCGGCGTCGGCCTCGGAATAGACCGCGACCGTCTCGATCCCGAGGGCGCGGCACCCCGCCATCACGCGTCGCGCGATCTCTCCTCGGTTGGCGACCAGGACGCGTCGGAACATGCGCCCGCTCTAGCACGGGCGCTTGCGCCGGGGCAAGGGCGGGGTCGATCCTCTATTCTCGCCCGATGCTCGAGACGCTCACCCGCGGGTTCGACGCGGCCCGAGATCGCCTGAAGGGCGTGCGCGAACTGGACGAGGGGAGCGTCGGCGAGGCGCTCCGAGACGTCCGCAAGTCGCTCCTCGAAGCCGACGTCGACCTGGAGGTCGTGCGCGGCTTCCTCGACCGGGTGAAGGAGCGGGCCCTCGGCGAGAAGGTCCGCACCAAGGTCCGCGACAAGCAGGGCAAGCTGGTGCGGGTGACACCGAGCCAGCACTTCGTCCGGGTGTGCCAGAGCGAGCTCGAAGCGCTGATGGGGCCGGTCGACACCAAGCTACGCCGCGACGCCAAGGGCGCCATCTCGATCATGCTCCTGGGGCTCCAGGGTGTCGGGAAGACCACCGTCGCCGCCAAGCTCGCCCAGCACCTGGTGCGACAGGGGCGCCGTCCGCTGCTGGTGGCCGGCGACGTCCACCGCCCCGCCGCGATCGAGCAGCTGCGCCAGCTCGGCGAGCGGATCGAGGTCCCCGTCCACAGCGACGACCCCGGTGTGGGCGCAGTGGCGATCTGCAAGGCTGCCCGGGAGCGGGCCCGCGCCGAGCGCCACGACGCGCTGATCTTCGACACGGCGGGCCGGCTCGCCGTGGACGACGCGCTGATGGCCGAGCTGCAAGCCGTACGCGAGAGCGTCGAGCCCGCCAACTCGCTCCTGGTCTGCGACGCGTTGATGGGCCGAGACGCCGTCAACGTCGCCCAGGCCTTCTCGGAGCGCCTCGAGCTCGACGGGCTGGTCCTCACCAAGCTCGACGGCGACGCCCGCGGCGGTGCGGCCCTCGCCATCAAGGCGGTCACCGGCGTCCCCATCAAGTTCCTGGGCACCGGAGAGGCGCTCGACCGACTGGAGGCCTTCCGCCCCGAGGGCCTGGCCTCGCGAATCCTCGGGATGGGCGACATCGTCGGGCTGGTCGAGGACTTCGAGGCCGTCGCCGACGAACAGGAGGCCGAAGCCGACGCCGAGCGCATCCTGCGCGGCAAGTTCGGAATGGACGACCTGCTCAAGCAGCTCCGGTTGATCCAGAAGATGGGTCCGCTGGGCGACGTCCTGGGCAAGCTCCCCGGCTTTGGCCAGCTGGCGCAGCAGGTGGACGAGCGCGAGCTCGGCAAGGTCGAGTCGATGATCCAGTCGATGACCCCGGCCGAGCGCCAGCGCCCCGAGATGATCGACCGCAGCCGGGCCAGCCGCATCGGACGCGGAAGCGGACGGCTCCAGAGCGACGTCCTCGAGCTGGTGAAGCGCTTCGAGCAGATGCGCGAGATGATGAGCGCGCTCGGCTCGGGAGGGGGTCTGCCGGGTCTCCCCGGCGGCGGACAGCTCGCCGGCGCAGGGGGCGGCGGCTTCGACCCGGGAATGCTTCTGGGCGGCGGCGCCGGCGGCGGACAGCGGATCTCGGCGAGCACCGCGATGCGCCGCCGCCAGCAGGCCAAGCGCAAGCGCAAGCAGGCGAGAAAGTCCCGCAAGAAGCACAAGAAGCGTTAGACGTCTTTTCCCCGCACACGGTTTCAGTCCTGCCCCTGAGCTGCCGATGCAAAGTGCACCCATGAGACGATTGTTCGCCTTCCTCGTCGCGCTCCTGTGCGTCGCCGGAGCCCCCGGCGCTTCTGCGGACCCGTTCCCGAGGCCGGCGGCGATCGAGCCGATGGTGGCGTTCTGGACCCGGATCTACACCGAGGTCTCGACGGACTCCGGACTGATCCACGACTCGCGCCACCTCGACGTGGTCTACGAGCGGGTGGTCGTCCCCCCGAACCTCGGTCGCCGCACCCGCCAGCGGCGTATCACCAAGGTGAAGAAGCGCTACGCCGCGATCCTGCGCTCCCTGGCCTCGGGCAAACGGAGCGGGCTGAGCGACGAGGAGAGCCGGGTGCTGGCCCTGTGGCCGGAGGGTGTTTCGAACGGAACGCTCTCGGCGGCGGCCCACCGGCTGCGCTTCCAAAGGGGCCAGGCCGACAAGTTCCGGGATGGCCTGGTGCGCTCGGGCCGCTGGCGCGCCTTCATCCGCCAGACCTTTGCGGACCGCGGGCTTCCGCCGGCGCTCGGTGCCCTCCCCCACGTCGAGTCGTCGTTCAACGCCCGGGCCTACTCCAAGGTGGGGGCCGCGGGGCTCTGGCAGTTCACCCGCTCGACGGGGCGCCGCTATATGCGCGTCGACTCGGCGGTCGACGAGCGCATGGACCCCTTCAAGGCGACCGTCGCGGCGGCCCGGCTCCTGGCGGACAACTACGAGATCACCGACGCCTGGCCCCTGGCGATCACGGCCTACAACCACGGCGCGGCGGGCATGCGCCGGGCCAAGCGGCGTACCGGCACCAGCGACATCGGCGTGATCATCGCAAAGTACAAGAGCCGGACCTTCGGCTTCGCCTCGCGCAACTTCTACACCGAGTTCCTCGCCGCCCTCGACATCGACCGGAACCCCGAGCGCTACTTCGGCCCGATCGAATACGAACAGGCGGAGCGCCTCGATACGGTGATCCTCGATCGTTATTACCCGGGCGGTTCGCTCGCGCGGGGCCTGGGTATCGAGGTGGGGCTTCTGCAGCAGTTGAACCCGTCGCTGCGCTCCACCGTGTGGTCGGGCCAGAAGCGGGTGCCCCGGGGCTTCGCGCTCCGCGTGCCGCCGCATCTGGCCGGTGGGTCGGCGCCCGAGCTGCTCGCGAGCGTCCCCGCGAGCGAGGCCTTCGACCGCCAGACCCGCGACCGCTACCACCGCATCCGACGCGGCGAGACGCTCTCGGTGATCGCCCGGCGCTACCGCGTCTCCGAGCGCACGCTGATGGATCTCAACAATCTGCGCAGCCGCCACCGCATCCGAGCCGGCCAGCGGCTGCGACTCCCCGACGATCCGGCGGATCGTCGGGTGGCGCGCGCAGGGCACAGCGTCCCCGTCGCGCCCGCCTGGGAGGGAGACGAGTACCGCGTGCGTCGGGGCGAGACCCTCGACTCGATCGCGCGGCGGGTGGGGACGACACCCCGCGAGCTGGCGTCCGCCAACGGCATCCGCAACGCCAACCGGATCTACGTGGGCCAGGTGCTCAAGGTGCCCGGTGCGAAGCCGGCGAAGAGCGCGGCGGCGGCCGAACCCCGTCGGCTCGCGAGGACCGCGACCACCGCGGCACCCGCGCCGACCCCGGCGGCGAAGCCCGCGGATCCGCCGGCGGAGACGAAGACCCGGGTCGCCGCGGTGACGCCCGCGACGGCGGACGACACCGCAGACCGCGAGTCCGAGCGATCCGCCGCCGCGGAGCCAACAGCCCAGGCCGCGCCGGCACCGACCGCCGCGGAGCCGACAGCC
>JANQRO010000335.1 GCA_028284525.1 Myxococcota bacterium
TCGTCCCGCTGATCGCAGCCCTCGTGGGCGCCGCCCTCGTCGGCTCGTTGCTGACGCTGTGGAACCAGTGGCTCCACACCCGTACCTCGGGCCGGGTGCTCTTCGCGCTGCGCGAACGTCTGTACCGACACCTCGGTTCGCTCTCCCCGCGCACCCTCGCCGCGCGACGCGAGGGGGACCTCCTCACCCGTCTGGACGGCGACGTCGCCGAGATCCAGCGCTTCGCCCTCGATTCGGTGCTCGCGGTGGCGACCGGCGCCCTCGGGCTCGTGGCGACCGCCGCCCTGCTCGTCTCGCTCTCCCCGCGGCTCACGCTGATCGCGCTGCTGCTCCTCCCCCTCGAGTGGCTCTTCCTCCGCGCCGTCCGTCCCGTCCTGGCTCGCAACACGCGAGCGCTGCGCGAGCGCAGCGCCAGCGTGACGAGCTTCTTCGTCGAGACCCTCCCGGCGCTGAAAGCGATCCAGGCCCTCGGCACCCTCCCCGCAGAGGGCGCCCGTCTCGGGCGTCTGCACGGCGCCTACCTGGGCGACTTGTTGCGCTCGGGGCTCTGGAACGGGGCGGCCGGGGCCGGGCCCCGGCTGCTCGGCGCCGGCGCCCAGGCCGCGGTGTTCGGAGTCGGCGGACTCGCGGTGATCCGCGACGAGCTGAGCCTCGGGTCGCTGATGGCGTTCAGCGCCTATCTCGCCCAGGCGACTCGTCCGGTGCAGACGCTCTTCGGGGTCTACACCGCGAGCGCCCGGGCGCGGGTGTCCCTCGACCGGGTCGACGCGCTGACCCGACTCGCGCCGGAGGTGCGATCGCCCGACGCGCCGCGCGCGCTGCCCCCGCGCGGCGAGCGTGTTGGCGAGATCGTCTTCGAAGACGTGCGCTTCGGGCACGAGGGCGCCCCGGCGATCCTCGCCGGCGTCGGGTGCAAGATTCCGGCGGGGGCCCGGGTGCGTCTGCGCGGCGCCTCTGGGGTGGGCAAGAGCACCTGGGTGGATCTGCTCGCCCGGCACTACGACCCCGACGCCGGCGCGATCCGCCTCGAGGGAGTGGATCTCCGGGAGCTCGACCTGCGCGCGCTGCGGCGTAGCGTCGCGGTCGTCGGACAGGGCGGTGTGCTCTTCGCCGGGAGCGTCGCCGACAACATCCGCTACGGATCCCCCGACGCCGGCGACGATGCGGTGGCGCGCGCCGCCGAGCGGGCGCAGCTCGGGCCCCTCCTCGAAGCGCGCGGGCTCGGTCTCGGGAGCGCGGTGGGACGCGGCGGTGTGGGACTCTCGGGCGGCGAGGCGCAGCGCGTCCTGTTGGCCCGGGCGCTTCTCCAGACACCGCGGGTCCTCGTCCTCGACGAGGCGACCTCGGAGGTAGACGCCTCGGTAGAGGCGAAGGTCCTGGACGCCATCGACGCCCTCTTTGCCGACACCACGCGCATCGTGATCCAGCACCACGAGCGGACGACCGGCGTCTTCGACCTCGACCTCGAGGTGAGCGACGGCGCGCTCCAGGTGGCGGGGGAGACACAGAATGCGGGTCGGCATCCTCGATAGCGGGATCGCCCGCCTGGGCGCGGAGGAGACACATCGCTTCTCGGCGCGCGGGAACGGCATCGTCCGGAGCGACGACACGCACCCCGTCGCCCCCCACGGCACGGCGATCGCGACGCTGGTCCGTGCGGCGGCGCCCGAGGTCACCCTCCTCGACGCCCAGATCTTCGAGCGGGCACTCCACTGCCCGCCGGCCGTAGCGGCCGCGGGCCTCGACTGGCTGGTCGAGCGGGGCGCCGCCGTGGTGAACCTCAGCTGGGGGCTCGCGGGAGACGCCGCGCCCCTCGAAGCGGCATGCCGACGCGCGCTCGCCGCCGGGGTCTGGCTTGTCGCGGCGACGCCGATCCGCGGCGCCGCACCGGCCCCGGCGCGCTACGACGGGGTCGTGAGCGCCACGGGGGACGCCCGCTGCGCGCCCGGGGAGCTCTCCGACTTCGGAGGTCGCCCCGCGG
>JANQRO010000337.1 GCA_028284525.1 Myxococcota bacterium
CGCGTGGCGGGCCCCGGCCTCCCCGGCCGAGGAAGCGTTATTCCCTGGGGAACATAGCGTCAGCGCAGGGCTTCCAGTGCCTCGAGCTCCCCGGCCACGGCGCGCTGCGCCCGGACCTCGATGCTGCGGTAGCGCTCGACGAGGCGCTCTCCGGCGGGGGTGAGCGAAGCCCCGCCGCCGGCCGCACCACCACTGGCGGTGGCCACCACCGGCTGCCGAAACGCGGTGTTCATGGCGTCCACGAGCTCCCAGGCGTGGCGATAGGCCATCCCCATGCGGCGGGCGGCCCCGGAGATCGAGCCCTCTTCGCGCACCGCTTCGAGGAGCTCGATCTTGCCGGGACCCAGGAAGCCCTCGTTCTCGAGTACGACGCGCAGCCAGAGGTGGGCCATCGGGGGAGTCCCTCGCTGCGTCCATCGTCGACCGGATCCCGCTCCCGCGCAAGCGGCGATTGACTCGCGGAGCCAGATCGGCGAGAACCCAGCGATGCACGTCGACGAGGCGATCGAGAGCCGGCGCTCGGTGCGGGGCTTCACCGCCGAGCCGGTTCCCCGCGAGACGATCGAGCACATCCTGCGCGTCGCGGCGCGCGCGCCGAGTGGCACCAACATGCAGCCGTGGCACGTGTTCGTCGTCACCGGGGAGAAGAAGGCCGCGATCACCCGCGACGTGCTGGCGATGCACAACGGCCCCCGCGAGCTCCAAGAGCCCGAGTACCTCTACTACCCGAAGGTCTTCTTCGAGCCCTACAAGAGCCGGCGGCGCAAGATCGGCTGGGACATGTACTCGCTGCTCGGCATCGAGCGCGGCGAGCACGAGAAGATGCACGCCCAGGCGGGAGAGAACTTCCGGTTCTTTGGCGCACCGGTGGGGCTCTTCTTCTTTGTCGAGAAGGCCCTCGAGCTCGGCAGCTGGCTCGACTGCGCCATGTTCATCCAGAACGTCATGCTCTCCGCCCGGGGCCAGGGGCTCCACACCTGTTCGCAGGCTGCGTGGCCGCCCTTTCACAAAGCCGTGAAACGACAGCTCGACCTGGACGATCACATGGTGTTGCTCTGCGGGATGGCGATCGGCCACGAAGACCAGGGCGCGCCCGTCAACCGGCTGCGCACCGAGCGCGAGCCCGTCGAAGCGTTCGCCACCTTTCTGGGCTTTGCGCCCGACGGCGACGCGTAGCGGCCCGGCGGCCGACGCAGAATGGAACGCACCGGCCTCGCCGTGGCCCTCTTGGTGGCCTGTACGGTCACCTGGGGGAGCAATGTCGTCGTGGGGCGCGCGGTCTCCGAGGACGTCCCTCCGGTCGGGTTGGCCTTCTGGCGCAACGTCTGCGCGCTGCTCGTCCTCCTTCCCTTCGTCGCGCGGGAGTACCGGGCGAGCCTCGCGGTGGTGCGCGACCACTGGAGGCTGGTCGCGACGATGGGCGTCGTCGGGACGGCGCTCTTCAACGCGGTGGTCTACTGGGCGCTCGAGACGACGACGGCGATCAACGCCGCACTGATGATGAGCCTCGTACCCGTCGTGGTCCCGGCGATGGCGTACTTCCTGGTCGACGAACGGCTCAGCGCGCGACAGGGGCTGGGTATCGCGCTCTCGCTCGTCGGTGTGAGCTTCGTGATCACGCGGGGCGATTTCGACGTGTTGCGTTCGCTCGCCTTCGTGCGTGGTGACTTGCTGATGGCGGTGGCGATGTTCTGTTGGTGTCTGTACTCGGCGGTGGTGAAGCGCAAACCCCAGGCCATCGGCTCCGACGCCTTCCTGGGCGTCGTCGTCGGGGTCGCCACGGCGACGCTGCTCCCGGTCTACCTCTGGGAGACCGCCTCGGGACGCCCCTTTCCGTTCACCGCCGAGTCGCTCGGGGCTGCGGCCTACGTCGGGGTCTTCCCGACGGCCCTGGCGCTCCTCGTGTTCAACCGCGCGGTGTTGATCCTCGGCGCCAACCGGACGGCGCTCTACAACCACCTGGTGCCGATCTTTGCGACGCTCCTCGCCATCCTGTTCCTGGGCGAGCGGCTGGCGCTCTTCCACGTCGTCGGTGCGGCGCTGATCGCGGCCGGGTTGGCGGCCGGCACGGCGTCCGGGCCGCGAACGCCCGCGCGGGCCTAGTCTGCGCGAGCCGATCGGCCTCGCCGCGAGGCCGCGCGAGAGCGCCTTCTCCGAAGTTTCGCTCGCGAGCCCCCGGAACCCATGCGAGAATCCGCAGGTTTAGCGGGGCCTCGACTCGTCGAGACCCCTAGGGGAATGCGCAACTCGATGGGCTCTTCGACCGGGCAACGTCTCGTCTCCGCACTGGTGGGCCTGTGCTGGTGGGCCGGCTGTGCCGTGGGTCCCGACTACACCCCGCCCGTGCTCGAGGCGCCCGACCTCTGGAAGCTCGAGCTCACCGAGGGCCTCGCCACGGGGCAGGCCGACCTCCAGACCTGGTGGCAGGTGTTCGATGATCCGGTCCTCGAGGATCTGGTCGAGCGCGCCCAGGACGGCAACCTCGACCTCGCCCAGGCCTTCTTCCGGATCGACGAGGCCCGCGCGCGCCGCGGGATCGCCCGCGGCGATTTCTTTCCCGACGCGGACGGCGTGGGCGGCTACAACCGGAACCGCATCAGCCGCGATTTCAGCAGTCCGACCACCGACCAGAGCAATACCTTCGATTTCTTCTCGACCGGCCTCGACGTCTCCTGGGAGATCGACTTCTTCGGTCGCATCCGCCGCTCGGTCGAATCGGCGAACGCGGGGCTCGAGGGGTCGGTGGAGGACTACCGGGACATCCTGGTGTCGCTCCTCGCCGACGTCGCGCGCACCTACGTCGACGTGCGCACCTTCCAGACCCGGGTCTTTCTCGCCGAGCGCAACGTGGAGCTCCAGCGGGGCACCCTCGAGCTCACCCGCGACCGCAACCGCGCCGGCCTCGTCGGGGACCTCGACGTCGCCCAGGCCGAGCGCAACCTCGCCACCACCGAGGCCTTCGTGCCGGTGCTTCGCGCCGCGCTGGTGCGGAGCATCAACCGCTTGGGCGTCCTCCTCGGCGAGGCCCCCGACGCGCTACACGGGCAGTTCCAGGAGGTGGGCACGATCCCGGAGGTGCCCGAGCAGGTCACCGTGGGGCTGCCGCTCGACCTCCTGCGCCAACGACCCGACCTGCGCGGCGCGGAGCGGGCCCTGGCGGCCCAGACCGCGCGGATCGGGGTCGCGACCGCCGACCTCTACCCGCGCTTCGCGATCCTCGGCACCTTTGCCTTCGACGCGATCGACGCCGCCGACCTGTTCACCGGCGACACCGGCGCGTTCTCGGTGGGCCCCGCCGTGCGCTGGAACCTCTTCGACGGCGGTCGGGTGCGCAGCCAGATCCAGGTCGAGGACGCCCGCGCCGAGCAGGCGATGGTCGCCTACGAGCAGACCCTGTTGCTCGCGCTCCAGGAAACCGAGGACGCGATGGTGACCTATCGCGAGGAGCGCAGACGCCGCGACGCGTTGGCGCGCTCGGTGATCGCCGCGCAAGAGGCGACCGAGCTCGTCAACACCTTGTATCGCGCCGGACTCACCAATTTCCAGAACGTCCTCGACACCGAGCGGGCCCTCTTCACGCAGGAGGATGCCCTGGCGGAGAGCGAGGGCTTCGTCGCGAACGGGTTGGTGCGGGTCTACGAGTCCCTGGGAGGAGGGTGGGCGCCGTGATGAATGGAACGAGACTGACCCCGTGGATCCTGGTCGTGGCGCTCGCCGCCGCGTGCCAGGAGGAACCCGTACCCGAGCCGATCCGCCCGATCCGCTCGATGGTCGTGATCGACGAGGCCGGGTTCAGCGATCGCTGGTGGCCCGGCCGAGCCCAGGCGGCGCAAGAGCTCCAGCTCTCCTTCGAGAGCGCGGGCAAGATCATCGAGTTCAACGCGAAAGAAGGCGACCGCGTGAAGGCCGGGACGGTGCTCGCCCGGATCGACCCCCGCGACGTCCAGAACCGGTTGGCCCGGGCACGCGCCGAGCGCGAGCGCACCCGCGCCCTCCTCGACCGGGTGCGCGCCGCGGGTCGCTCGGTCGCCGAGCAGGACCTGACCGACGCGCAGGCCCGCTACGACCAGGCGGTCGCACAGGTCGAGATCCAGCAAAAGGCCCTCGAGGACACCCAGATCGTCGCCCCCTTCGACGGCACGGTCGCCAAGACCTACTTCGACAACTTCCAGAACGTGCGACGCAAAGAGGCCGTGATCCGCTACCTCGACGTGTCCCACCTCGAGATGGTGATCCAGATCCCCGAGGACGTGATCACGATGCTCGAGCACGTGGACGCCGTGAAGCTCCGCTTCGACGCCTTCGCGGACGTAGAGCTTCCCGGGGAGATCGTCGAGGTCAGCAACGAAGCGTCGCGGACCACGCGGACCTACCCCGTGACCCTCGCCTTCGAGGCGAGCGAGCGGGCGCCGATCCAACCCGGCATGGCGGGGGAGGCCTCGGGTCGTCTGGATCTCCCGGGCGGTCCCGGCTCGGGTGGGATCGAGATTCCCGTGACCGCGCTCTTCGCCGACGAGGCGTCGGCCTCCCAGGAGAGCTTCGTCTGGGTCGTGGACGAGGGGAGCTCGACGGTGTCGCGCCGGGCGGTCCAGAACCGCGGCTACACCGAGCGGGGTGTCCTGGTCGACGGGCTCCAGGCCGGGGAGCGGATCGCCACCGCCGGGACGCACACCCTGCGCGAAGGCCAGCAGGTGCGGATCCAGTGAACCTCGCGAAGCTCGCCATCGAGAAACGCGCGGTCACCTACTTCGTGGTCGCGCTCCTCACCGTCGGCGGCACCCTGAGCTTCTTCCAGCTCGGTTGGCTGGAGGACCCCGAGTACACGGTAAAGGTGGCGTCGATCACGACCCAGTACCCGGGCGCCACCGCCGCCGAGGTCGAACTCGAAGTCACGGATCTGATCGAGACCAAGCTCCAGGAGATGGTCGAGCTCAAGGAGGTGTGGTCGTACTCGCGTCCGGGCACCTCGATCGTGAAGCTCGAAATCCTGCCCCAGTACTGGGCGGACGAGCTCCCCCAGGTCTGGGACGTCGTGCGCAAGAAGGTCCGAGACATCGAGGCGCAGCTTCCCCCCGGCGCCGGCACCCCGCAGATCGGCGATGACTTCGGCTTCGTCCTGGGCTTCTTGCTGGCGATCACCGGCGACGGATTCAGCGAAGCCGAGCTCGAGCAGTACGCCAAAGACCTCCGCAAAGAGATGAGCCTGGTGCCCGGGGTCGCCCGGGTGGATCTCTGGGGCGTCCAGGAGAAGCGGGTCTACGTCGACGTGTCGCAGGCACAGATGGCGAACCTCGGGATCACCCGCGAGGCCGTGAACCGCACCCTGGCGTACCAGAACGAGGTGGTCGACGGCGGCAAGGTCGACGTCCAGGACCAACGGGTCCGGATCGCGCCCACCGGGGCCTTCGGGTCGGCAGAGGAGATCGGTGACCTCACCATCCGTGGGGACACGGCCCTCTCCAGCGGGTTCGCTCCCTCCGAGCCGAGCGTCAAGCTCGGGGACACCGGGGAGACGATCCGGATCCGCGACATCGCCACCGTGAACGCCGGCTACGCAGACCCGCCCAACGATCTCATGCGCCAGAACGGCGAGCCCGCGATCGCCTTGGCGGCGGCCCCGCGTTCGGGCACCAACATCGTCACCGTGGGTCGCGCCCTGGACGCGCGGGTGGCCGAAGTCGTCGCCGACTTCCCGGTGGGAATCGAGGTCGAAAAGATCTCCTGGCAGGCCGACCAGGTCTACGACTCGATCGCCGCCTTCATGGTGAACCTGGCCCAGGCGGTCGCGATCGTGCTCGTGGTCCTCGCGCTCACCATGGGAGTCCGGATGGGCGTCCTGATCGGTCTCTCCGGGCTGGTCTACGCGATCCTCGGCACCTTCATCATCATGGCGATCGCGGGGATCGACCTGCAGCGGGTCTCCCTCGGGGCGCTGATCATCGCGATGGGGATGATGGTCGACAACGCGATCGTCGTCGCGGATGGCTTCGTGGTGCGTCTGGGCAGCGGCATGGATCGCGTCGAGGCGGCCATCGAGAGCGCCGGGCAACCCGCGATGCCCCTGCTCGGAGCCACGGTCGTCGCGACCATGGCGTTCTATCCCATCTTTGCGTCGCCGGAGTCGACCGGAGAGTACGCCCGGAGTCTGTTCCAGGTGGTCGCGATCTCGCTGCTCTTCAGCTGGCTGCTCTCGCAGACCGTGACGCCCTTGCTCTGTGTCGTGATGCTCCCCGATCCCGACCCGAGCGAACAGGGGCACGACCCCTACGCGACACCGTTCTTTCTGCGCTTCCGCGCGTTGCTCGGCTGGGCGATCCGCAAACGGATCGTCGTCCTCGCCGGGATGATCGTGCTGCTGTTCACTTCGGGCTGGGGCTTTCGCTTCGTCACCCAGACCTTCTTCCCGGATTCGTCCCGTCTCCAGATGATGATCGACTACTGGATGCCCGAGGGCACGCGGATCGCGACCACCTCGGAGACGTTGCGCTCCATCGAAGACGAGCTCCTCTCCCACGAGGACGTCGAGAGCGTGTCGACCTTCATCGGCCGCGGCCCGCCGCGTTTCTATCTACCCGTCGACCCCGAGATGTCCTACTCGAGCTATGGCCAGCTCGTCGTGAACACGACCTCTCTCGCCGGGGTCGGCCGCGTGATCGACCACATCGACCCCTGGCTTCTCGAGAACGCGCCGCAAGCGCTGGTGCGGGTGCGACGGTACGGCGTCGGGTCGTGGAACGATTGGAAGTTCGAGGCCCGCTTCTCCGGGCCCGGGGACGCCGACCCCGAGACGCTGCGCGAGCTCGCCGCCCAGGGGGTCGCGATCCTCAAGGCGACACCCCTCGCCAAAGAGGCCCGCACCAACTGGCGTCAACGCATCCCGGTGCTCGCGCCCCAGTACGCCCAGGAGCGGGCGCGTTGGGCAAACGTCAGTCGCGAGGACATCGCCCGCGCCTCGCGTCGCTCCTTCGACGGGATTCTGGTGGGGCTCTACCGCGAGGCGGACGACATGATCCCGATCGTGGTACGCAACGTCGAGCAGGAGCGACTCGTGGCGGCGGCCGCGCTCAGCCAGCTCCAGGTGATCCCGTCGTTCTCGACCGATGTCGTCCCGCTCAGCGCCGTGGTCCGCGGGATCGAGCCGGAGTGGGAGGAGTCGTCGATCCATCGCTTCGATCGTCGCCGCGCGATCACCGTCCAGGCCTCGCCGCGCAACGCGACGCTCCCGCAGCTGATGGCCGAGGTCAAGGCGGACTTCGAGGCGATCCCGCTCCCGCCCGGCTACACCCTCGAGTGGGACGGTGAGCTGGGGACCCAGCAGGACTCGATCTCGGGGCTGATCCCCGGGCTCGCGCCCACCGTGGTGATCATGACCCTGATCATCGTGGTGCTCTTCAACGCCTACCGGCCGCCACTCATCATCTTCGCGGTGATTCCCTTCGCCGTGATCGGCATCACGCTGGGGTTGCTGGTGACGCGGATCCCCTTTGGCTTCATGTCGCTGCTCGGCGCGATGAGCCTCTCCGGGATGATGATCAAGAACTCGGTGGTGCTCCTCGACGAAGTGAACCTCAACCTCGAGAAGGGGCTCAGCCAATACGAGGCGATCGTCCAGGCCGCGGTGTCTCGTTTGCGCCCGGTCGCGAACGCCGCAGCGACCACCATCTTCGGGATGGCGCCGCTGCTCCAGGACACCTTCTGGGTGTCGATGGCCATCACGATCATGGCGGGACTGCTCTTCGGGACGATCCTCACGATGGTGGTGGTGCCGGTGCTCTACGCCACCTTCTTCCGGATCGAGACGCCGCGGGAGGGGGAGACGGGTGCCTAGGCGAAGCGCGAGCTGGAGAGGTCGAGGAGCCGGGATCGCCCTTGCGGTCCTGCTCCTTGGTGCGGCGCCGCCGGCGGCCCAGGCCGAGACCGACCCGGGGCGGGTCGTCTTCGACGCCGCGGTGCTCCGTCCGCTGGGGCTCGTCCAGACCGTCGTCAGCGCCGCGATCCTGGTCGCGGCCTACCCGGTGGCAGCGCTCACCGGGGCCACCGACGAGGTGGTCGAGATCTGCTGGACCCAGCCCGTCGACCAGACCTTCCGCCGGCCCCTGGGAGAGCTCTAGGGCTAGGGGATCTCGTAGCGCTGTTCGAGCTCGAAGCGCAGGGCGAAGATCCGGGTGATCAGCGCCTCGGTGTTGGGCTGAGCCTCGGCGTCGCCAGCGGTCTCGCGCACCTCCTTGAGGACGCCCGAGAGATAGCGGAAGTGGGGCTCGGTCTCGTCGCGGTCCCAGCCCAGCTGGAGCTTCGAGAGGAAGTTCGCACTCGCCTCCTTGGCGCGTTTCATCTGGGTCACCGCCGCATCGCGGGTGCGTTGCTGGAAGGCGGTGTCCTGGGGGCCGGCCTTGGGCGCTTCGCGCAGCACCGCCGCGATGCTGCGGTCGAGCTCGGTGGCGATGGCGAGCACCTCCTCGGCGTTCCACGCGATGTCCTCGGCGGTCGCGCTCGCGCCGACGACCAGCGCGAGCAGCACGGCGGCGACTCTCACCGCGACCCCCCGGAACCCGACTCTCACACCGGACCCCCGGAACCCGACTCGCCCACCGAACTCCCAGCGCTCCGCACCGGCCTGCACCCCTCGTTTCGTCTCTGCTCCGCGCACCGCACATCCTCCGCCGAAACGCCGATCCGTCGACGTTTGTGTAGCACTCGCCGCCTGCGACGTGCGGGCTGGCGGGGCAGCTCCGTCCCCGGTGGGCGCTACCGTGTCCGCGTGAGCGACGGGGCACAGATCGAGGCTGACCGAGACGCCTCCGGCGACACCACCCTGCGGCTCTGGGGGCGTCTCGACAGCGAGACGACGGGAGCGGTCTGGGGCCCGGCCCACCGCTGTGCCGACGAGGCGGGGTCCGGTCGCCTCGTCGTCGACACCAGCGGGCTCGAGTACTGCGACGGCAGCGGATCGACGCTCCTCATGACCCTGCGCGAACGCCGTCGCAGCGCCGGCGCGCCGTTCGAGTTTCGCGGTCTCAGCGAGGAGACGGCCCAGCTGATCGAGCTGATCGCGCCCACCCCCCCGGCC
>JANQRO010000338.1 GCA_028284525.1 Myxococcota bacterium
TTCGACGCGCCTCGCTTCGTCGAGTGCCTCGCCGCCTCGGCCCGCGAGGCCGTGGCCGACGCCAAGCCCGATCATCTGCTGCTGTCTTTCCACGGCCTCCCCGAGCGCCAGATCCGCAAGAGCGATCCGAGCGGGGTGCACTGTCTGAGCCGCCCCGACTGCTGTGAGCAACCGGAGGCCCCGCGCAGCGTCTGCTACCGGGCCCAGTGCCGTGCCACGGGGCGCGCCCTGGCGACCAGCCTGGGACTGGGCGACGGCGACTGGACCCTCTCGTTCCAGTCGCGGCTCGGCCGCACCCCGTGGCTGCGTCCCTTCACCGACGAAGTGCTCCCGGAGCTGGCGCAGCGCGGCGTGCGCCGCCTCGCCGTGGCGTGCCCGGCGTTCACCGCCGACTGTCTCGAGACCCTCGAAGAGATCGGCATGCGCGCGGCCGACCAGTGGCGCGATCTCGGCGGCGAGACCCTCACCCTGGTCCCCTCGCTCAACAGCCGCCCCGACTGGGTGCACGCCCTGGCGGACTGGATCCGCGCCCGAGGCTAGGCGTCGCCGGTCGTGGCGAAGGCGGCCGCGATCTCGCTGGCCTGGGTCTCGAGCTCGCTCCGCTCGGCGGTCCGACGGCCGTGGATCTTCAGGTTGTCCCCGTGGTGCCGCGGGATCAGGTGGACGTGGTAGTGGAACACGGTCTGCCCCGCGGCGGCGCCGTTCAGCTGCACGACGGTCATCCCGTCGGGGCGAATCGCGTTGCGCAACGCGTGGGCGCCGCGACGCGCCACGCGGGTCACGGCCATCAAGCTGTCCTCGTCCGCCTCGAAGAGGTTCTCGTAGTGGACCTTGGGGATCACCAGGGTATGGCCCCGGGCGGTCGGATAGAGGTCGAGGAAGACGAGCACCTCGTCGTCTTCGTAGATGCGCGCAGCGGGTGCGCGGCCCGCGACGATTTCGCAGAAGATACAGGGGTCGTCGCTCATGACGTCTCCCGACGGTGGAGGGTGGCGCTGAGACGCTCGGCCGCGCGCAGTCCGGAGAGCAGTGCGTCGCTCACCGCGACGCCCGAGAGATAGCCCCCCGCCAGGGCGAGGGTCGGATGGGCCGCGAGCACGTCGGCGAGAGCGTCCATGCGGCGCACGTGATGACGGTCCGGCTGGGGGATGCCGGCGGGCCAGCGGGTGATGGCGAGCTCCCGTGGCGCCTCGCGAAACCCCAGGGCCGCGTCGAGGTCGCTCAGGAGCGCGTCGAGGAGCTGGTCGTCGGCGACGTCGATGAGCTCCGGCCGACGGGCGCCTCCGGCGAAGGCCGTGAGGAGCTCCGCGTCGGCGGGCGCCCGGCCCGCGAAGAGCTGGCTCGGGAAGAGACACCCGAGGAGCGCCGGCGCCTCCCCGCGCGGCACCAGGAAACCGAAGCCCTCCACCGGCGTGCGGGTGGCGTCGCGGGCGACGCCCACCGAGAGGTTCACCACCGGCGCGTAGTCGACGCTCTCGAGGAGCGTCGCGGCGTCGGGAAGCGCGCGGCGCAGGATGCCCGCCGCGGCGGGCGCCGGCGCCGCGATCACCACGGCGCGCGCGACCAGGGTGTCGCGATCGTGGCCTTCGAGGGCGAGCTCGACGCCGGCGTCGACGAGGCGCAGTCCGCGGCAGCGCACGCCGGTGCGTGGCGTCTCGGGGAGCCCGGCGCCGAGCGCGTCGACCAACCCGCCCACCCCCCGCCGACCCGACCAGGACCCGGCCGGCGCCCGGGGTCCCTTGCGCCCGAGCGCGAGGCCCAGCGTCACCGACCCGCGGGCGCGCTCGGCCGCCACGAGGCTCGGGAAGACGGCCTCCGCCCCGAGCTCGCGCTCGTCCCCGGCGTAGACGCCGGTGAGAAAGGGGCCCACCAGGGCCTCGTTGGGCTCGGCGCCGAGCCGTCGGGTCACGAACTCCGCGACGCTCTCGGGCTCGGGCGCCCGACGCCGAGGGGCGAAGGGCTCTCCGAGCAGTCGCAGCTTGCCGCCGAGGCTCAGGAGCGGCGTGCGGACGAAGGCGAGCGGGCCGTCGGGCACCGCCTGGAGTTCCCCCCCGCGCAACAGCCAGCGTTTCCGACTCGCCGGCGCGGCGCGCTCGATGTGCTCGAAGAGGCGGTACCGTTCGAAGAAGGGCACGATTTCCGGGCGTAGCCGGAACGTGTTGGGCCCGCGCTCGAAGAGGAACCCGTCGCGCTGCTCGCTCCACGCGACCCCGCCCACGCGGCGACCCGACTCGAAGACCGCGGTGCGATGGCCGCGGGTCTCGAGCTCGAGCGCTGCCGCGAGGCCCGCCACCCCCGCGCCGACGACGGCGACCTCGACGTCGGGCGAGACCGGGCTCAACGGACCCCGGCGAGCCCGCGGGCGGCCTCGGTGAACGCGCGCACACCCTCGACCGGGGTCTCGGGGAGACACCCGTGCCCGAGGTTCAGGATGTGCCCTCGGGCCGGCGCGGCCGCCTCCGCCAGGTCCTGCACCCGCTGCGCGATCTGCTCGGGGGGTGCGGCGAGTGCGCTGGGGTCGAGGTTGCCCTGGAGCGACGTCTCGGCCCCGAATCGCTCCGCGACCTGCGCCAACTCGACCCGCCAGTCGAGGGAGACGACGTCGGCGCCGGTCTGGAAGAGCTCGGGAACGACGTGTGCCGAATCCTTCACGTAGAGAATGAAGGGCGCCCCCGAAACGGCGGTTTCTGCAACGATTCGCTGATGGGTCGGAAGCACCCACTCCCGATACTCCGCGGGGCTCAGCAGCCCTGCCCAGGTGTCGAAGAGCTGCACCGCGTGAGCCCCCGCCTCCACCTGGGCCCGCAGGTAGGCCACCGTCATGTCGGTGAGACGCGCGAGGAGCTCGCGGAGGAGCTCGGGCTCGCCGTAGAGCATGCGCTTGATCGCTCCGAACTCCTTCGACCCCCGACCCTCCACCAGGTAGGCCGCCAGGGTCCACGGCGCCCCGGCGAAGCCCAGGAGCGGGACCTCGTCGGCCGCCAGCGCCTTGCGCAGGGCGCCGAGTATCTCGAACACGTAGGGGACCTCGGCGCGCGGGTCGCCGCCCGCCAGCGCCTCGACCTGGGCGGGGCTTCGCAGCGGCGTCTCCAGGGTGGGGCCGGGCGAGAAGGTGATCGGGACGCCCATTCCCACCACCGGGACGAAGATGTCCGAGAAGAGGATCACCGCCTCGGTGCCCACGAGGCGCAGCGGCTGGAGCGAGATCTCGACGGCGCGGTCGACGTCGCGACAGGCCTCGAGGAACGTCACCCCGCTGCGGGTCTCGCGGTAGGCGGGCAGATAGCGCCCCGCTTGACGCATCAGCCAGACGGGGGGACGGTCGACTTCCTGCCCGCGGCAGGCGCGCAGAAAGCGCTCGCTACGGCTCAGCTCGGCCAGCTCAGTACCCGCGCAGACGCGCCCAGCGATCGCGGTGCCAGGCGGCATCGCCGAAAGTCATCTCGGCCACCCGGGCCCGCTTCATGTAGAACCCCAGGTCGTACTCGTCGGTCATCCCGACGCCGCCGAACATCTGCACCCCTTCGTTCGCGATCTCGGTGAAGGCGTCGGAGCAGCGCGCTTTGGCGAGGGACACCAGGGCCGGGAAGGCCGCATCGTCGGCGTCCGCGGCCCGGGCCGCGGCCATCACCGCCGAGCGGCTGAGCTCGGTCTCCATGAAGAGCCGCGCCGCCCGGTGTTTGAGTCCCTGGAAGGTGCCGATCGGGACGCCGAACTGCTCGCGGGTCTTGAGGTGCTCGATGGTGTCCTCGAAGACCTGCTGCATCCCGCCCAGCATCTCGGCGCAGAGCCCGACCGTGGCCCGGTCGACGGCGTCCTCGAGGAGCGGGTAGCCCTCGCCCTCGGCGCCGAGCCGAGCCGAGGCGTCGACCTCGACCCCGCGCAGGGCGACGTTGGCGGCACCGCGGAAATCGACTCGCTGCTGGGGCTCGATCTCCACCCCGTTGGCGTTGGCCGCCACCAGGAAGAGCGAGAGGCCGTCGCGATCTCGGCCGCTCCCGCCGGTGCGAGCCGACACGATCAGCCCGTCGGCGGCGGCCGCGTCGAGCACCTGGATCTTCTCGCCCTCGAGGCGGTAGCCCCCGCCCGAGGAGGTTGCCGTGGCATCGACCGCAGCGAGGTCGTAGCGACTGCGCGCCTCCTGGTACGCCACCGAGACGAAGCGTTCGCCGGCGGCGATGCCGGTGAGCCACTCGGCGCGTTGGGCCTCGCTCCCGGCGGCCGCAATCAACCCACCACCCAGCAGCACCGTCGAGAGCATCGGTTCGGGGGCGAGGTTGCGCCCGAGCGCCTCCATCACCACGGCGAGCTCCGCGAGGCCCATCCCGGCACCCCCCTGCTCTTCGGGGACGAGGATCCCGACCCAGCCGAGCTCCGCCATCTCCTTCCAGAAGGGCTTCGAGAAGCCCAGCGGGTCCGAGGCGTCGCGCAGCGCGCGCACCCGGCTCACCGGGGACTGCTCGCGCACGAAGTCGAGGGCGGTCTTCGCGAGGAGCTCCTGATCTTCGGTCAGTACGAGCTGCACGGCGCCCCTCCTCAGTCCGGCAGACCCAAGACGCGCTTGGCGATGATGTTGAGCTGCACCTCGCTGGTGCCGCCTTCGATCGTGTTGCCCCGGGAGCGGAGCCACTCGCGGGTGAGGGTGAGCTCGTCCGGGCTGAAGCCCGGCCCTTCCCAGCCGAGGGCCTGGGGCCCGGCCACCGAGAGCCGCAGCTCCTGACGACGCTGGTTGAGCTCGGTGCCGTAGATCTTGAACATCGAGCTCTCGGGCCCCGGCGCGTGGCCGGCCTTGGCGGCGTCCCGGGCACGCTGGGTCGTGAGCGCGAGCGCCCGGGCGTCCATCTCGTTCTGGGCGAGTCGGTCGCGCAGGGTGGAGTCGGCGAGACGCCCGCCCTCGCGCCCGACGTATTCGGCGGCCCAGTCGGCGAAGCTCTGGGCCTTGGCGGCTCGCGGCGAGGACCCGAAGGCCTCGGCGATCATCGTGCGCTCGTGTTGGAGCAGCGCCTTCGCGACGGTCCAGCCGTTGTTCACTTCGCTCACCACGTTCTCCGCCGGCACGCGGACGTCGGTGATGAAGGTCTCGCAGAAGGGCGAGCTCCCGCTGATCAAGAGGATCGGCTTCACCTCGACCCCGGGCTGATCCATGTCCATCAGGATGAAGGTGATGCCTTCCTGCTTCTTGCCCTCGGTATCGGTGCGCACCAGGAGGAACATCCAATCCGCCCTGTCGGCGTAGGAGGTCCAGATCTTCTGGCCGTTGATCACGAAGTGGTCGCCGTCGCGCACGGCCCGCGTCTGGAGCGAGGCGAGGTCGCTACCGGCGCCCGGCTCCGAGTAGCCCTGACACCAGCGGATCTCGCCGCGCACGATCTTGGGCAGGTGCTCGCGCTTCTGCTCCTCGTTGCCGAACTGCAACAGCGTGGGCCCGATCATCGTGAGACCGAAGCCGATCAGCGGGGCGGGGAGCTGCATGGCGCGGAGCTCCTCGCGGAGCGCTTTGGCCTCGGCCTTCGAGAGGCCTCCGCCACCGTACTCGGTGGGCCATTCGGGCGCGGTAAAGCCGCGCTCCGCCATCACGTCGAGCCACACCTTGGTGTCGGGGTTCGCGTAGGAGGCCTTGCGCCCCCCCCAGTTGCCCTCGAGCTCGCTGCTCTGGGCGCCGCGCAGGGAAGCCGGGGCGTTGGCGTCGAGCCAGTCCCGCAGGTCGCTTCGAAAGCTCTCGAGCTCTGCCATCTCGCGCGCTCCGCGTTGGGTGAAATCGGATAAGCGGTGCAGTGTAAAGCACTTCGGACGCTAGTGCCCCGCGCCGCGGCGGCCCGAAAGGCGTCTGTTACCTTGCCGCCGATGCGCATCGTGCTCGCCAATCCCCGCGGCTTCTGCGCCGGCGTCGACCGCGCCATCGAAGTCGTCGAACAGTGTCTCGGCCACTTCGGCGCGCCCGTCTACGTGCGCCACGAGATCGTCCACAACCGTCGCGTCGTCGAGGATCTGCGCGCCAAGGGCGCCGTCTTCGTCGACGATCCCGAGGAGGCACCGGAAGGCGCGGTGCTGATCTTCTCGGCCCACGGGGTCGCGCCCGACGTCGGCGAACGCGCGGCGGCGCGGCAGCAGCGGGTGATCGACGCCACCTGTCCCCTCGTCACCAAGGTGCACGTCGAGGCGCTGCGATTTGCCCGGGAGGACTGCGAGATCGTGCTGGTCGGCCACGCCGACCACGTCGAGGTGGAAGGCACCCTGGGCTACGCCCGCGACCGCATGCACCTGGTCGAGACCGTCGCCGACGTCGAGACCCTCGTGGTGCGCGATCCGGAGCGGCTCGGCTGTCTCACCCAGACCACCCTCAGCGTGGACGACACCCGCGACATCCTCGAAGCGCTGCAGCGACGCTTCCCCGCGATCCAGCTGCCCCGCAAGGGCGACATCTGCTACGCGACCCAGAACCGCCAGAACGCGGTGAAGACCCTCGCCGAAGAGGCCGAGCTGCTCCTCGTGGTGGGCGCCCCGGAGTCGAGCAACAGCAACCGGCTGGTCGAGCTCGGCGCCAAGGCCGGGCTGCGCTCCCACATGGTGCAACACGCCGGCGACGTCGACGCCGCGTGGCTCGCCGGCATCTCCTGTGTCGGGGTCACCGCCGGCGCCTCGGCGCCCGAGCACCTCGTCCAGGAAGTCGTCGACCGACTGGTCGAGCTCGGGGGCCCGTCCACCGAGGTGGACGCGATGCCGCGGGTCGACGAGGGCGTCACCTTCCAGCTCCCGCCCGAGCTCCGTCAGTCCCTCGCCTAGGTGGCGCCGTACAGCCCCGCCTGGGAGAGCGAAGACCCCGAAGCCACGCCCTCGATCCCCTCCGCCTCGGTGGCCGCGCAGGCGGGATCGGTCGCCGACGACCCGTCCGAGCCAGGACCCGGGGGCCAAGGCCACTGGGAGATCTGGTCGCTCTCCTGGCCGGTGATCCTGTCCCAGCTCCTGGCGAGCGCGATCAGCCTGATCGACATCGCGATGTTGAGCCGGCTGGGCTCCGATGCTCTGGCCGCGGTGGGCTACGTCACCCAGTTCTTCTGGCTCGCGCAGTCGGGGTTGATGGCGATCGGGGTCGCCGGGGTCGCGATGATCTCCCAGGCCCTCGGTGCCGGGCGTCCCGAACGCGCCCGCGCGTCCTTCGTGGCGAGCATCGGCCTCTCGGTGGTGCTCGCGGCGACCGTGTGCGGCGTGGCGAGCGTCGCTCCGCTCACCCTGCTGCGCTGGCTCAACGCGACACCCCAGGTCGCCGCCCTCGCCCTCCCCTATCTCCAGCTCACGCTGTTGGCGTCGCTGCTCTTTGGCGTGTCGATCAGCTACGAGAGCGGCTTCCGCGCCGCCAAGGACACCCGCACCCCGCTCTGGATTGCCGGAGCCGTCACGGTCGTGAAGGTCGCGCTCAACTACGCGCTGATCTTCGAGCCCCTGCAGCTCGGTCTCTCCGGAGCGGGCCTCGCCACCCTCGGCGCCCAGGCGATCGCCGTCGCGGCGCTCGTCGCCGCGAGCCGCCGCGGTCGGGTGCGCCCGGCGTTGGCGTTCCGACGCGGCGACGTGCGGGCGGCGCCGACCTGTCTCCCAGAGCTCGCCCGCATCGCCTGGCCCGCGGTGATCGAGCGGATCCTGCTCAACATCGCGGTGATGGCCTACTTCGTCGTCCTCGGCCACTACGGGCCGGCCACCGTCGCCGCCTACACGGTCGGCGTGCGGATCCTCTCGTTCTCGTGGATCCCCGCGACGAGCTTCTCGGCGGCCGCCGCCACGATCGTCGGCCACGCGATCGGAGCCGGAGACCTCGCGGCCGCTCGTCTCGCGGGGTGGCGCTCGATGCGCATCGCGCTGGTCGTCGCGACCGCCCTCGGCGTGCTCTTCACCGTGATCCGCAAACCGCTGGCGGCGGCCTTCACCGACGACCCGGCGGTCCTCGCCGGCCTCGACTCCTTCATGCTGGTCGTGGCGCTGGCGCAGCCCTTCCTCGGGATCCACTTCACCCTGGCGGGTGCCCTGCGTGGCGCGGGTGCGACGATGTGGCCGCTGCTCTCGGCCTTCTTCGGCAACTGGTGCGTGCGTGTCCCGATGGTCTGGGTGCTGGGCTACGCGTTGCGCTGGGACGTCGTGTGGCTGTGGGTCGCCATGGTGACCGACCACATGGTGCGCACCGGGTGGATGCTCGTCGTGTTCCGCAGCCGTGTGTGGGTCCCCGCCGCCCTGCGTCAGCCGCGACCCAGCGCTTCGTCGATCGCCTCCTGAAAGGCCTCGAGGGGAATCGCGCCGGCGAGGAGCTTGCCGTTCACGAACCAGGCGGGCGTCCCCGTGACGCCGAGAGCGAGCGCCTGCTCGGCGTCGCGCAGCACCTTGAGGCGGACCTCCCGGGATTGGCGGTCGGCCTGGAACTGTTCGATGTCGAGGCCGAGGGCGCCGGCGTAGGCCAGGTAGCGGTCTTCGTCGAGCCGCGCCTGGTCCGCGAAGATCAGGTCGTGCATCTCCCAGAACTTGCCCTGACGGTGCGCGGCCTCGGAGGCCACGTGGGCCGCGGGGGCGAGGGGATGGATGTCGAGGGGGAAGTGCTTGAAGACGATGCGCAGATCATCGCCGTAGATCTCGCGCAGCTTGTAGACCGTTCGGACCGAACGGGCGCAGTAGCCTCACTGGAAGTCGCTGAACTCCACCAACGTGACGGGCGCGTCCGCGGGGCCGAGGCTCGCGGAGCCCTCGACGTCGATCGGGTTGGTGGTCGGCACGCGCGGCGTCGGCTCCGGGTCGGGCGCCTCGGTGGATGCGACCGGTTCCACCCCGGTGGCGTCCACGTGGTTGCCGCCGGGCTCGCCGGCACCGCATCCCAGCCAGGCCAGCGTCAGCAGGGCGGCGAACAGGCCCGTGGCGTGTCCTCGCATCATGCGCTCTCTCCCGTGCCAGTCTCGTGGGTCTCGCCCCCGAGCCAGTCGCGCGGTTGGAGGAACTCTCGGGTGAGACGCTCCTCCTCGCTCCCGGCTTCGGGTTGGAAGTCGTACACCCAGGCGGCCAGTGGCGGCAGCGAGGCGAGGATCGATTCGGCGCGCCCCCCGGATTGGATGCCGAAGCGGGTGCCGCGGTCCCAGACCAGGTTGAATTCGGCGTAGCGACCGCGGCGATAGAGCTGGA
Organism: Myxococcota bacterium; assembly: GCA_028284525.1. Classification (GTDB taxonomy): domain Bacteria; phylum Myxococcota_A; class UBA9160; order UBA9160; family PR03; genus JANQRO01. The sequence continues at coordinate 9,154 of JANQRO010000338.1, forward strand.
ATGCGCGCTCGCGCTCGCCGTAGGGCATCTTGCTACGCGCCCGGAGGATCGGCACGTAGGTGTCCAGGTAGGCGTCGCCCACCGCGCGCATCAGTGCGAAGCAGCGATCGAAGCCCCCCTCGACCAGGTCGTCGTAGAAAATCCCGCCCACGCCTCGCGCCTCGTCGCGGTGTCGCAGCACGAAGTACTCGTCGCAGGCCTGCTTGAAGCGGGGATAGGCGTCCTCGGAATACACCCGGCACGCCTCGCGGGCGGCGCGGTGCCACGCGACGGCGTCCTCCTCGAACCCGTAGGTGGGAGTCAGATCGAAGCCGCCGCCGAACCACCACACCGGATCGGCCGCGTCGCCGGACTCGGGCGGATGGGCCAGGAACGCGCGAACGTTGCAGTGCGCGGTCGGGGCGTAGGGGTTGCGGGGGTGGGTGATCGTCGACATCGAGACCGCTTCGTAAGAGCGTCCGACGAGCTCCGGACGTCGCTCGGTGGCCGCGGCCGGGAGCTCGCGGCCGCGGGTGTGCGACCAGTGGACCGCGGCTTTCTCGATCACTGCGCCGTCGGCGAGCACCCGGGGCAGGTTCTCGCCCCCTCCCGGCGTCTCGAAGCGTTCGCGTCGGAAACGCGGACCCGCCGGCGTCTCGAGCTCCTCGAAGGCGGCGCAGAGACGGTCTTGAAGACCGAGGAGATAGTCGCGGACGGGCTCGATGTGGACGGAGTCGCTCATGAGCCGGCCGCGGCGCCCCGCGGCTCCACGGTGAAATGGAGCTTCCCGTCTTCGCCCACGTCGAAGTGCACCCGCCCCCCCTTCTGGAGCTCGCCGAAGAGCACCGAGTCGGCGACGGCGTCCTTGATCTCGCGCTGGATCACCCGGGCCATCGGACGCGCGCCGAAGTCGGGATCGTAGCCCTCCTCGGCGAGCCACTGCCGCGCGGCATCGGAGAGGTAGAGAGACACCTTCTTCTCGCGCAGCTGCGCTTCGACCTCGCGGACGAACTTGTCGACCACACGGATCATCACGCCGGGGTCGAGGGGGCCGAAGTTGACCACCTCGTCCAGGCGGTTGCGGAACTCCGGGCTGAAGAGCCGCTCGAGGTCCTTGCGACCGTCCCCGCGCTTCGAATCGCCGAACCCGATCGACGAAGCCTGGATGTCCCGGGCCCCGACGTTGGAGGTCATGATCAGGGTCACGTGACGGAAGTCGGCCTCGCGCCCGTGGTTGTCGGTGAGGGTGGCGTGGTCCATCACCTGGAGCAGGATGTCGAAGAGGTCGGGGTGGGCCTTCTCGATCTCGTCGAGGAGCAACACCGCGTAGGGGTGCTTCCGGATGCGTTCGACGAGCTGACCGCCTTCGTCGTAGCCGACATAGCCCGGCGGCGCGCCGATCAGCCGCGCGACCGCGTGCTTCTCCATGTACTCGCTCATGTCGAAGCGCAGGAAGGGCACACCGAGGGACTGGGCGAGCTGCTTGGCGAGCTCGGTCTTCCCGACCCCGGTGGGGCCCATGAAGAGGAAGGAGCCGATCGGCTTGTCCTCGCCGGAGAGCCCGGCGTGGGCGCGACGCACCGCGCGCGACACCGTGGCCACCGCCTCGTCCTGGGCGTAGACGGCGCGTTTGAGCTCGTCCTCCAGGTGCTCGAGACGCGCGCGGTCCGACGACGCCGCCCGCGCCAACGGGATCCGCGCCATCCGCGACACCGTCCCCTCGATCTCGCGCACCCCCACCGCCTCGCGGCCCTTGAGCCGCACCGCAGCGCCGGCCTCGTCGATCACGTCGATCGCCTTGTCCGGGAGGAAGCGGTCGTTCAGGTGCTTGGCCGAGAGGTCCACCGAGGCCTTGAGCGCCGGCTTCGAGTAGTGCACGCCGTGGTGCTCCTCGTAGCGCGGCGCCAGACCCTGGAGGATCTTCACGGCGTCGGCCACCGAGGGTTCGGTGATGTCGACGCGTTGGAAGCGTCGCGCCAGCGCGCGGTCGCGCTCGAAGTGGCGGAACTCGCGGTAGGTCGTCGACCCCATGCAGCGCAGCGAGCCGGCCTGGAGGATCGGCTTCAGGAGGTTGGAAGCGTCGACGGTGCCCCCCGACGCCGCGCCGGCGCCGAGGATCGTGTGGATCTCGTCGATGAAGAGGATCGGTCGATGCTTCTCCTCGATCGCGGCGATCAGCGCCTTGAAGCGCGCCTCGAAATCACCGCGGTAGCGGGTGCCGGCGAGCAGCGCGCCGAGGTCGAGGGAGAAGATCTCGGCCCCCTCGAGGACCTCGGGGACCTCCTCGGCGACGATGCGCTGGGCCAGCCCCTCCGCGATCGCGGTCTTCCCGACCCCTGTCTCGCCGACGAAGATCGGGTTGTTCTTCCGGCGCCGCGCCAGGATGTGGATCGTGCGCTCGAGCTCGGCGTCGCGGCCGATCAGGGGGTCGAGACGCCCGTCGCGAGCCTCTTCGCAAAGCGCCGTCGAGAACGCCGCGAGCGGGTCGGCGGGGAGCTCGCCGTCCTCGCCGGTCATGCCCCCCGGCATCCCCTGCGGCGCGGCCCCGTTGGTGGCGCCCGGCTGGGGGTAGCCCTCGCCGTCGGAGCTCCCGAGCTTCGAGATCCCGTGGGAGATGTACTGCAGCACGTCGAGGCGGGAGATCCCCTGCTCTCGCAACAGCCCTACCGCGTGGGAGTCGGGTTCCTGGAAGATCGCGGCGAGCAGGTCGCCCGCCTCCACTTCGTCCTTCTCGGCGTTCTCCGCGTGGTGGAGTGCGTGCTGGAGCACGCGGTGAAAGGCCAGGGTCTGCCGCACCTGCCCTTCGCCGGCCTCCTCGTCGTCGGGAAGCTGCTCCAGATCCTCGTCGAAGAAACGACGCAGCGCGGTCTTCAACCCGTCCAGGTTGGCCCCGCAGTGCTGCAGGATCTCGGTGCCGCGTGGGTCGTGGGCCAGGGCGTAGAGCAGGTGCTCGACGGTGAGGTCGCTGTGCCGCCGGTGCAGCGCCTCGCGGAGGGCCGACTGGAGCGCCAGCTGGAGTTCGCGACCGATCGAGCTCATTCCTTCTCCACCCCCGCGCGCAGCGGGTGGCCGCGCTCCTCTGCCATCTTGTGCACCGTTGCGACCTTCGTCTCGGCGACCTCGAGGACGTAGACGCCGGCGACCCCCATCCCCGAGCGGTGGATCTGCAGCATCAGCTCGGTGGCTTCGGCCGGGCTCTTGCGAAACACGCGTTCGAGCAGGTGCACGACGAACTCCATGGGCGTGTAGTCGTCGTTGTAGAGGAGCACCTTGAAGCGCGGCGGCCGCGCCACGCGCTTTCGCGTCTGCGTCGCGACCCCGCGGTCTTGGACGGGGTCGCCGCTCGGCGCTCTCGGCGCCCGCGGCGGTCCGGGGTCGTTGGGGTCCTGGGCCATCGCGCTAGAGAATAGCCGGCGCGCCCCGCGGCGGGATCGCTTCTGCCGACGTCGGCACGGGACGCCCGCGGTCTTTGCCGTACACTCGCCCCGCCATGCGATTCGAGCTCGCCGAAGGGGTGGCGTCCGTTCCCGCCGAGCGCTGGAACGCGCTCGTCGGCGACGACTCACCCTTTCTCGAGTGGGAGTGGCTGGCCTCCCTCGAAGAAGCCGGCACCCTCGGCGCGGAGCGCGGATGGCTGCCGCGCCCCCTGCTCGGATACGACGAAGACGACGAGCTCGTGGTGGCCGCCCCGATCTACGTCAAGGGGCACAGCGAGGGCGAGTTCGTGTTCGACTTCGCTTGGGCGGACGCCGCGCAGCGCGCGGGGATGGATTACTACCCGAAGCTCCTGGTGGCGGTGCCCTTTACGCCGGTGGGCGGTGCCCGGCTCCTCACGGCTCCCGGTGTCGCCCGCGCTCCGTGGATCCGCGGCGCCGGCCGCTTTCTTCAGGAGCTCTGCAAAGGCAACCAGCTCTCCGGTGTCCACATCAACTTTTGCCGCGAAGACGAGTACGAGGCACTCCGCGACGACGGGTGGCTTGCGCGGCTCGGCCTCCAATACCACTGGGTGAATCGCGGCTACCACGGCTTCGACGACTACCTGGGCGAGCTGCGCAGCAAGCGGCGCAACCAGGTCAAGCGTGAGCTGCGCACGATCGCCGAGGCCGGGGTGCGGATCGAGGTCCGCGTGGGCGACGAGATCCCGGACACCTGGTTCCCGGCGATGTACCGTTTCTACCGCGCGACGATCGACCACAATCCCTGGGGCCGGCTCTACCTCAACGAGGGGCTCTTCGAACTCCTCCGCGATCGCTTTCGCGAGCGGCTCTGCTTCGTGGTCGCCCTGCGCGGAGACGAGCCGCTGGCCGGCGCATTCAACGTAGAGAAGGGCGACGCGCTCTACGGGCGCTACTGGGGATGCGACCTCGCGGTGCGCAACCTCCATTTCGCGGTCTGCTACTACGCCGGTATCGAGCACTGTATCGAGCGCGGCCTGGCCCGCTTCGAGCCGGGGGCCGGGGGGCAGTACAAACAGTTGCGCGGCTTCGACGCCTACCCGACCCGCAGCGTCCACTACCTGGCGGAGCCGCGACTGGCCGACGCGGTGGCCCGCTACCTGGAGGGCGAGCGGGACGAGACCCGCGAGGCCATCGACTGGTTCCGCGAGCACTCGGCCCTCAAGGCCCACACCGCCCCCGAAGGCTGAGCCGGCCGGGCCTGCGAGGCCGGCGGGTGGTGGTGGCTCTCGGCGCGGGACGC